>JBCNPS010000649.1:0-3602 GCA_039593235.1 Chitinophaga sp.
CGGATATCCAGCCAGTGGGCAATTTTTTTGCCGGCCAGGATACCAGACAGCTGTTCGTTCTGTGGCCGGGTCACATCCCTGTCCGCCACGCCCAGCACGATGCCCATGCGCCAAAGGTCTTCATGCTGGTTGTCCGGCACAAAATCGGCCGGGTTATTATAGTATACGTTATCGTCGTAGTGCCCGTCCATACGGAACCGGATATCAAAGATGCCGCTGAGACTGAACAGGTAAGAAACCCGTTCGGGGTGGCGGAAGGCAAAGTTGGCGGCATGGTATCCGCCGAAACTGCAGCCGGCAGCAACTATCCGCTGATGCCCCGTTTCTTCGGCTATTCGTGGCAGTATTTCTTCCATCAGCAGTTTGTCATAACAGGTATGATTATACGCTCTTTGTTCCGGGGAAATACTTTTGTTATACCAGCTGAATGCATCAATGCTGTCGGGACAATACACTTTAATCCTACCTTCCTCAATAAACCATCGCATGGCTTCAATCAGGCCAAAGTCCTTGCTTTCATAGTAACGGCCCATAGAAGTAGGGAACAGGAGCAGCGGGTACCCGCTATCGCCGAATACCAACATCTCAAATTCCTTTCCCAGGTTGGGCGAATGCCATTTTAAATAGTTTTCGGTCACAGGGAAGTGTTTAGTTAAATTTAAAGAAGATTATTGGTTTATTGGTAAATTGTTGCGGTGCAAACACATCAACATCATATCAATTCTGTACATCTGCAGCGGAGTATGCAGCTGGACAGCTACTTCACGGGTACATCTCCACATATACTTTTACTGGTAAATGATGGGCAGGATCTTCCCGGTATATTACCGGACTTGCCGGCAACAGTGCTGGCAGTGGGCATTCACGCAGATGCGGACCGGAAAGCCATTTATGGCACCGCAGGCGTGCCGGATTACCTGGGGCAGGGACAACTGGCGGAAAGCTATACCCAGTTTATTATTGCCGAGCTGCTGCCATTTCTGCAACAGCAGTACCCGGATCTGCAAATTACCAAACGCGCTTTTGCGGGCTTTTCCCTGGGCGGTTTATCGGCGCTGGATATTGTGTGGCGGCACCCGGAACTATTCGGGCTGGCAGGTGTTTTTTCCGGCTCATTATGGTGGCGCAACAAACCGCTGGGAGCGGGATACAACGATGACACCGACCGTATTATGCACCAGCTGATCCGTGCAGGGAGTTATCACCCGGGGCAACAATTCTTTTTTGAATGCGGTACTGCCGATGAAACGGCGGACAGGAACAACAACGGGGTGATTGACAGTATTGATGATACGCGGGACCTGGTAAAGGAGCTGTTAAAAAAGGGCTACAAACCGGATAAGGATATTTTTTCCCTGGAGATTCCAGGTGGCCGTCATGATATGGCCACCTGGAAAACTGCTATGGATCTTTTCTTACAACTACCTTTCTTTTATTAGTAATTAACGGCAATGCCTATATTAAAAGAGGCGCCTTTTCCTTTGGAATAAAATCCCGGTTGCATAAACCACTGGGAGCGGGCCGGGAAATAATCTTCGTTGAAGAGATTATCGATGCCTAATGTAAGCAATGTGCGCGGCGCTACTTTATAGCTGGCATTGAGGTTCACCAGGTTATACGCTGATACCTTTCCTTCGTTGCCATTGTATACGCCTTTGGCATTTTTCTCAAAACGGTTGCGGCCATTTACGCCCATGTATTGTAAACGTACTTCCAGTGCGGGCAGCGGGCGGTAAGCGATGCTGCCGGTTACTTTAGGCGGCGCAATTCTTCTGCCGTTCAGGTACACATTGTAGCTGCCGCCAGTTTTAGCGGTATCAGCTTTACCTTCCACATAGCTGTAGCTGGCGCTGATATCGAGGTTATGCAGTACCTGGTACTGCAGCGATGCTTCAAAACCGTATATGCGTTCCGGTGTTCTGCTTACGTTGAACAGGTCGGTATTAGGATCAAAGATCATATCCGCACCGAGTTTGGATGTACTGATAAAACCACTCAGTTCAAACCGGAGTTTTTTATATTCACTCACAAAGCCGAGTTCATAATTATTTACCAGCACCGCTTCTGTATTGATCTTTTTGATATCATTCACTTTTGCATCGCGCAGCGCTAAACCCACATCAGACACAGAAAAACCCTGTGAAAAGCTGAAGTAGGGCATGAACGCAGGGAGGCGGTTATAACGGATCCCGGCGTTAAACAGGGTAGCGGTATAATCCAGGTCGCCCCCTTTTACATCAATGCTCGGAGCGCTCACGGTACCATTGGCGTTGGTAAGCTGAAGCGTAGTATAATCATCCACGCTTACACGTACTTTTTCCACACGCACACCGGCTTTCAGGATCAGGTTTTGCCAGAGCGACCATTGTGTTTCGGCAAATGGTGCATAGTTCAGCATATTCATTTCAGGCACCCATACCCTGCCGTCTACCAGTGGCTGCGAGGTGATGTTGCTCAGCAGGTCCGCACCATAGGAAAGCGTACCATTAAAGGCCGGCTTGTTCGACAGCGGGGAGTTGAACATCAGCCGTAATCCTTTCTTTTTATCGATGGTATGGGATTGCCCGTCGCCTCCTTCAAAGCGGCCAAACGACACATAAAAGATATCGTCCCGTGATTCATAGTAGGCGTCTGCGGAGAGGGAAGTACCGCCAATGAGGCTGTCGGCCTGGTATTCCAGGTGCAGGGTTTGGTTGCCCCTTGGCCCGGTAGGAACGCCGGCGGGTTTGCCCAATACGCCTGAAGCCGGGATGCCTTTGGCAATATCCCCGTTCACCAGGGTGTAATTGGAATTTTGCTGGCTGCGGTAATAATTGTACATCAGCTGGATCCGCTGACGGCTGTTCACCTGGTAGCCTACTTTGGCAAACGCATTGTAACTGTCTGTTTCACCCAGGCTGTAATTGGGACCAACCAGGTTACCTTTTGCGTCTTTGAACTCGCCGGTTTGTTCGGCTACACCGCTTACTATATAATCGAACTTTTTATATTTTCCTTGTAATACCTGGTTCAAACGGCCTCCCACGCTGTTTTTGATACTGGTGAGCGAGCCGGTGGCATTGATCATGGTTTTACCGGAGAGTATTTTATCTTCTTTGGGAGTAACGGTGATATAGTTGATCAGCCCGCCGGTAGCGCCATTGCCATAAATGGCGGTGGCGCCTTTCAGCACATCTACCCTTTCCAGTACGGAGGGGTCGATGGAGCGCATGTCTACCTCCCCGTTGCGGAGTGGCGTGGATTGCGGCACACCGTCGATCATGATCAGTACGGAGCGGCCGCGAAGGGATTGGCCCACGTTACTGTTGGTTTGTGTACCGGGCGCCAGGCCAGGTACTTCCCGTGCGAGGATGTCTGTTACATCGGTGTTCACGGTCATGTCGTTTTCCAGTGTTTTCCGGGTGATAACAGTTACCGAAGAAGGAACGTTATCCAGTGTTACCGGCTTGCGGCTGGCGGATACAACAATTTCTCCCAGTGCTCTTGGTGTTCCGAGTGTATCTTTTTTATTGTTTTTTTCCTGTGCCAGGAGTGGTGCAGTGATTCCGCAGCCGGCAAGGAGCAACAGGTGTAATTTCTTTTGTAGCATGTAGTGTGTGGCA
>JBCNPS010000065.1:0-19005 GCA_039593235.1 Chitinophaga sp.
GAAGCCCAGCCAGCATATCACTATTACCAGGGCTATTATGATCACCAGCTCACGTCCGTTCAGATCGGGCATGGCATACTGCCGGTCGCACGGACCGAAGAAAACTTTCTGCATAATACGCAGCGAATACGCCGTTGCCACCACCAGGCCGATAGTAGCCAGGATGGTAAACACATGGCTGGCCTGCCAGCTG
Organism: Chitinophaga sp.; assembly: GCA_039593235.1. GTDB lineage: Bacteria > Bacteroidota > Bacteroidia > Chitinophagales > Chitinophagaceae > Chitinophaga. The sequence goes on from JBCNPS010000065.1 coordinate 194, forward strand.
CCCAGCAACACGAGGAACTCCGCCACAAAATTGCCCAGTCCCGGCAAACCAAGAGAGGCCATTACAAAGATCATGGCAGCGCTGCCCATCATTGGAAGCCGCAGCCACAAGCCGCCCATTTGTCGCAGGTTACGGGTATGTATGCGTTCATATAATGCACCGGCAATAATAAACAATGCGCCGGTGCTGATGCCATGCGTGATCATTTGCATCACTACTCCCTGGTAGGCTATTTCATTGAAGGCGAAAGCGCCCAGCAGCACAAACCCCATATGGCTTACACTGGTGTAGGCGATCAGTCTTTTCAGATCCGTTTGTGCATAAGCCAGCATACCGCCGTATAGGATGCCTGCCACGCCCAGCAACATAGCCACCGGCGCTATATCTGCGGCCGCTGTGGGAAACAGCGGCAATACAAAACGAAGGATACCATAAGCGCCTGTTTTCAGCAACAGCCCCGCCAGTATTACGCTCCCTGCGGTAGGCGCTTCCGTATGTGCATCCGGCAACCAGGTATGAAAAGGCACTGCCGGCAGCTTTACCAGGAAAGCCACCAGGAAGCCCAGCATCAGCCAGCGCTCCATGAAGGGCGTCATGGGTGTGTTCAGTAATTCAAAATAATTAAACGTGTATACGTTGGTGTTAGCTTTGTGCACAAAATAAAGACCGAGTATGGCCAGCAGCATCAGCAGGCCTCCCGCCTGGGTAAACAGGAAAAACTTATTGGCTGCATATTCCCGGTGCTCATGTCCCCAGATACCAATCAGGAAATACATGGGTATCAGCATCATCTCCCAGAAAAAATAAAATAAAAAAAGATCCATGGTAAGAAAAACACCGGTAATACCGCAAAGCACAAACAACAGGTTAAAGTGAAAGAACCCTACCCTGTTCTGTATCTCCTTCCAGGAGATCAGCACCGCCAGCGCTCCCAGGAAAAAAGTAAGCGCCAGCATCAGCATACTCAATCCGTCCATGGCCAGGTGCAGGCTGATACCGAAATGCGGCACCCAATCCATCCGGAACTGGTACCACCAACGGTTGTTACTGTGCGTATGCTCCAGCCAAACCCCGGTGATAATGCCCAGGTTCACCAACAGGCTGCAAAGGGCTATCCAGCGGCTGGCCGCATGGCTTTTCACACCGGCTGCCCACGACAATAACGCCGCAACAAAAAGAACCAATATCATTACCAGCAATATCATAACTTTTCGTTTAATCGTTCCAGTTATAAGTAGATCCGCCAGATCAGTACAGATAATATCGCCACTGCGCCAAGCACCACGCTTAATATATACCACCGAAGCAAGCCACTCTGCGTACGTGCGAGCACGTTATGACACCATTCCATAAATGCTCCCAGCCCGGTGTAAAGCGTATCGATCAGATCCCTTCTGTTGATGCGCGACAGGTACACATATGGACGCACCAGCAACACATTGTACAATTCATCAAAATCCCATCCCCTGCTCCAGTAGCCGCGCAGCCACATGATGGCAGGCATTTCCAGGAAGTCGGACATTCCTTTGGGATGCTTCACCACCCAGGCGTAGGCCAGCCCTATACCGCTCAGCGCCAGCAAAGCCGACAATGCCTGCGAGGTCCATTCCATACCAGGACTTTCATGTAATACTGATACAGCAGGCAATACCGGCTGCAACCAGTTACTGAACAGGGTTACATGCCCCATGGTATGCGGCAGTTCTATAAAGCCCGCCACGGTAGATAATACGGCCAGTATGTAAAGAGGGATCATCATGCTATTACCCGGCTGTTGATGCACCTTTGTTTTCTCTTCTCCATAAAATACCAGGAAGAACATACGGAAGGTGTACATGCCCGTGAGCAGCGCGCCCAGCAAAGCCGCCAGCCAGAAGCCAACATGACCGCCCGCAGCCGACCAGGCTAACCAGATGATCTGATCTTTACTGTAGAATCCTGCGGTTACAAAAGGGATGGCCGCGAGGGAAGCGCAACCGATAAGGAATACCCAGTAAACACCCCGCAATTGTTTTTTCAGTCCTCCCATTTTAAACATATCCTGCTCATGGTGCAGCGCAACGATAATAGCCCCTGCTGCCATGAATAATAAGGCTTTAAAGAAAGCATGTGTTACAAAATGAAATACCGCAGCCGACCATGCACCGCAACCCAGCGCCAGGAACATATACCCGATCTGGCTTACGGTGGAATAGGCCAGTACCCTTTTGATATCCGTTTGTACCAATGCGCTGAAACCCGCCAGTATCAATGTAACAGCGCCTATTACAGCAGTGATGGTTTGCGCTGCCGGCGCCAGTTCAAATAAAGTATGGGTACGTGCAATGAGATACACCCCAGCAGTAACCATAGTGGCGGCATGTATTAAAGCGCTCACCGGTGTAGGGCCCGCCATGGCATCGGGCAGCCAGGTTTGCAGAGGCAGCTGGGCCGATTTACCCACAGCGCCACCTAATAATAACAGCGCAATTATCGTGATTATACCATCGTTCACAGACCATACATGTTTGCTATTTTCCAGTATGCCGGGAATACTTAAAGTACCGGTATACTGGAACAACATAAACAATGCAATGGCCATAGCGGTATCGCCCACCCGCGTTACGATGAAAGCTTTCCGCGCTGCATACCCATTGGCAGGATCTTTATACCAGAAGCCGATGAGCAGGTAACTACAAAGACCAACACCTTCCCAGCCAAAATACAGGAGCAATAAATTATCTGCCATTACCAATGTAAGCATGGCGCCTACAAATAAATTCATACAGGCAAAGAAGCGGGCATAGTCAGGTTCATCATGCATGTAACCGGAAGCATACACATGGATCAGGAACCCTACAATAGTGATCACCAGCACAAATACTACCGACAGGGCATCCATCCGGAAATCGAAGCCCGTTTTAAAACCACCTGCTTCCAGCCAGTTGCCGGCATGTTGCACAATGGCCTGTTCTCCGTTCGCGGCAAACTGCATGGCAATAATGATGGCCACCAGTGCAGCTAACCCGATGCTACCGCATCCTATTACGGTAACGCCTATACGGCTGATCTTTTTCCAGCCCAACATAAGCAGGAAAGCACTTATAAAAGGCAGGAGCGGTATGAGTGCAGGAAACATACAATTGAATATTTTATCCGTTCATTTTTGCTGCTTCGTCGCTGTCCAGTGTTTTGAGCTGATGATATAACTGTAAGATCAATGCCAGTCCTACCGAAACTTCCGCTGCCGCCATTGCCAGTATGAAGATGAACATCACCTGTCCGTCGGCCGTGCCCCAATGGGAAGACGCCACTACAAAGGCCAGCCCTGCAGCGTTCAGCATAATTTCCACGGAAAGCAACATAAAGATGATGTCGCGGCGAACCAGGATACTGATCAGTCCCAGCACAAATAAAACGCCGGCGAGCAACATACCCGCTGTGGTAGGATGTAATATCATGATTGATTATTTTCAAGGAACCGGTGTAATGTTTTTTCTTTCTGCCGTCCTAAATGATAAGCGCCTACAATGCCTGCCATCAGTAACATCCCCGTAAGCTCCACCGCAAGGATATAAGGCCCGAATAAAGCAATACCCACCTCTTTGGGATTCACCATCTTCACCTCCGAAACCGGCTGATGATTCTGCAATACCAGGAAAACAAGCTCTCCAAGCAATATGATGCAAAGCAAAGAAGGAAAGATCCAGATACGCGGCTTCAGCCACAGCTTTTCCTGTACAGCCGACTCCTTTCCGAGGTTGAGCATCATCACAAAAAAAATGAGTAATACCATAATGGCGCCGGCATATACAATCACTTCCAGTGCCGCCATGAAAGGCGCGCCGTAGAGATATAACACCACTGCTACTGCCAGTAAAGACACCACCAGGTACAGCAGGGCGTGCATAATATTGTACCGGGTGATCACCATCACCGTAGCTAATACCGCGATGAACGCAGCAATATAGAACGCAGTCCCTATCATGGTATCAGGCTTTTAATATCTACCGGCGGTTCTTCGTGTTGCGCATCCCCTTTGTCTTTTCCGCGAATAGCCATACCAGCTACATTGTAATAATTGTAGCCGGGATACTTGCCTTCGCTGTTAATGAGCAGGTCTTTCTTTTCATACACCAGGTTTTGCCGGTTATATTCCGCCATCTCAAAATCGGGCAATAACTGTATCGCGTAAGTAGGACAAGCCTCTTCGCAAAAGCCACAGAAAATGCAGCGGGAAAAGTTGATCCGGAAAAATTCCGGGTACCTTCTGCCTGCATCATCTTCTGTTGCCTGCAGGGAGATACAATCCACCGGGCAGGCCGCCGCACACAGGTAACAGCCCACGCAGCGTTCGCCACCATCCGGATCGCGGGTTAACGCAATACGGCCCCTCCAGCGGGCCGGCAACGGCGCCTTCTGCTCCGGGTACTGAAATGTTTCCCGCTTATGGAACATATGCAGGAATATCAGCCACATACTTCTTACCAGACTAAACATGTTCGTTGTTTTAAGAATTTAACCACAGCTTAATGGCAGCTGTTACCATCAGGTTCAGAATCGATAAAGGAAACAATACTTTCCAGCCATATTCCATCAGCTGATCATACCGTGGCCGCGGCATGGAAGCGCGGAACAGGATAAACAGCATTATAAACGCAAACGTTTTTATCACAAACCACAACACCGGCGGTAAAAATGCAGGGCCAATCCAGCCACCGAAATAAAGCGTTACCAGCATGCCGGAAATCAGCGTTACGCCCAGGTATTCGCCAATAAAGAACATACCAAACTTCATCCCTGAATATTCAGAGTGAAACCCTGCTACCAGTTCACTTTCCGCTTCAGGGATATCAAAAGGCAAACGGTGCGTTTCCGCGACGCCTGCTACCAGGAAAATAAGGAAACCGATAAACTGCGGAATGATAAACCATACCTTCCGCTGCGCTTCCACTATTTCACCAAGATTAAAAGAACCGCTCAACACCACCACGCCCATCAGCGCCAGTCCCATAAATACTTCGTAGCTGATCATCTGTGAAGCCCCGCGCATGGCGCCCAGCAAAGCGTATTTATTGTTGGAAGCCCAACCGCCCAATACCACGCTGTATACGCCCAGCGACGACATGGCCAGGAAAAACAACAGCCCTATATTGAGATCGGCTACTATGATACCCGGTGCAAATGGTATCACCACAAAGCTCATGAGCACACTCAGCATTACCACACCGGGTGCAAATACAAACACTACTTTATCGGCGAAAGGAGGGATCCAGTCTTCCTTAAAAAACAACTTGATCGTATCCGCCAGCACCACCAGCAGCCCGAAAGGCCCGGCCCTGTTGGGACCATAACGGTCCTGCCACAGCGCCAGCATCCGGCGCTCCACCCATATAAGCCCGGCGGCCGTATTTAACAGTGCAAAAAGCACCCCGCCTATTATCCACCAGAAGTTTATCATAGCATTATACTTTTATCAGTTGCGGCGCTTCTGAAATCTGCATGCCTGGCAGGCCTACAGGGATCCCGGCAACGCCTTCCTGTAATGTATCGTTAATGATCACCGGCAACGTATATTGGTGCCCGTAGTCTTTAAAATGTAACAGGTGTCCTTCAGCAACTTGTAACCGTTTGGCATCTTCGCTGTGCAGCATGATGTACGGCGCGGGAATACGCTCAGCAATGCCCGGTGTATGCACACTCAGCTCCTCCGATCCGAAAATATGATAGAGCGGCACCAGTAATAAATGTTCTTTGAGCGGCAGGTAAGGCTCCGGTACCTCGGTGTAAAACGGCGTGTGCCCGTTAACGTGAGGTTCAATGAGCCGGCGCCCCGGGTTGCCATCATGCAGCGGCCCACCCGTTTCCACCTGGAACTTGTTCACTGACTGTACAGAGTTCCATCCCGGCGCCCAGAAAAAGGGGATCATAGATGAAGGCGGTTCTCCGCGGTATCCTTCCATGGTGAACGACAAAGCGGTATCTGTATCCTGCGGAGGCCGCGGCTCGCTTACATTAACATTGGCCTGCATAGCAGTGCGGCCGCTGAAACGGTGCGGCTCCCTGGGCACTTTCTGACCGGCAATACGGAAACCGGCATGCGGCGCAAGTGTATCAATACCTTCAAATACTTTATGGGTACGGGCAATATGATCCACCACATCATCCAGGTGTTCCAGTGCAGCAAGCGTAGCATGCCCTGTTGCCTTTGCCACCTGCAACAGCCAGCGCCAGCTTTCCTGTACTGCGGAGCCAGGAGAAAACACCTGGAAAAACCGCTGGGCGCGGCCTTCATTATTTACCAGCGTGCCGTCTGATTCCGCAAACGTTCCTGCAGGAAGAATAATAGTGGCCTTTTCAGCAGTGGGGTTATAAAGATGATCGAGCAGGATCACATCTTTTACTTTTCCGAAGAACTGTTCTGCACGATGCTGGTTCAACCTGCGGTACAGGTCATTTTCCAGCACGATCACCGTATCTGCCTCATTGTTCAGCGCGCGGTCTACCGCAGAGTCCAGCCGGTGGCCACCCAGCATTTCAAGCCCTGCGCTGTTGCATTCCGGCACTGTATAGGTGAGCATGGCATCGATGCCCAGGTTGTGCAGGGCCCAGGCCACATTAGCTGCGGCCTTGATGATGGCTTCACTGCCACCGCCATAGCCTGCAATAATAAGCGGGTTCTTTGCTGTTTTCAGTACTTCGGCTATTTCTGTGGCAATTGCTTTGCCCTGTTCAGACATCCCTTTTACTTCCGGCATTTTACTGCTCAGCAGGTGGCTAACGCCAAAGCCTATACGGGCAATGTTGTCCGGTGCAGTGTGATAAGCGCCTTTTGCCAGTTCATCCAGTTTTGTTTCCTGCACATTTAAAATATACAGGGGGCCTTTGCTGTCCTGCACCGCTTCCCGCACTGCGGCGTCCTGCCAGGCAGGCATGTGGATCTGGTTGATCACTTCCGCTACCGGGATGCGGCGGATGGCCTGCCGTACCGATAACGCCAGCATCGGCGCCGTGTTAGTCACATCTTCACCGAGAATAAGCACTACGTCTGCTGCTGCTGCATCCTGCAGGGAGGCGCTGCGCACCGGTCCCTGCTGCAGTATCCTGAGGGAAAGCGATACCAGGTCGTGATCTGCAGCGGACACACCGAGGTAGAAGTTATCCGCTCCTACCAGTTCCTTCAGCACCGCATTTGATTCCAGGGAAGCTCTCGGTGAGCCGATGCCGATTGTTTTTCCCGGTATCATCCGTTGCTGCACATGCTGCAACACCGGGATGCCATTGGCTTTATCCGAAGGTCCATGATACACCATCGGTGTTTTGATCCGTTGTTCACTGTTTACAAACTCGTAGCCATAACGGCCACGATCGCAAAGGAAATAACCGTTTACTGCGCCGTTAAACCGGTTGGTGATCTGCCGCACGGCGCCATAGCGTTCGCCGGCGATGATATTGCATCCCAGGCCGCAGCCCTGGCATACGGAAGCAGCGGAGGTAAGATCCCATTTACGGGTGTAGTGCTGCTTCAGGGTTTTATCTGTAAATACACCGGTAGGACAAATCTCCGCCAGGTTGCCGCTGAACTCACTTTCCAGCGTGCCCTCCTCCTGCCGTCCGAAATACACATGGTTATGCGCAGCAAATACATCCAGGTCCTTCCCACCGGCAAAATCTTTATAAAATCTTACACAGCGGTAACATTGGATGCAACGGTTCATTTCATGATTAAGGAATGGTCCGAGATATTGGTTGTTATAAGTTCTTTTTGTGAAATGATAATCGCGGTAAGAATGCCCTGTCATCACCGTCATATCCTGCAGGTGGCAGGAACCGCCTTCATCGCATACGGCACAATCGTGCGGGTGATTGGTCATCAGCCAACCGATCACATGTTCCCTGAAATTGCGCGCATCGCTATCGTCGATGGATAAACGAAGCTGATCCTTTACCTGCTCCATGCACGACATCATGATCTTGCCTTTCTTGTCGTCCTCATCTTTGAACACCTTAACGGCGCATTGACGGCAGGCCCCTATCGCGCCCAGGGCGGGGTGCCAGCAAAAGTAAGGAAGGTTTAAACCAAGCGACAGGCAAGCCTCCAACAGGTTTTTGCCTTCCTTTACTTCGTAGGTTTTATTATCAATGTGTATGATTGGCATATGGACATTTTTTTTCTTTGATGTGTTGTTCAAAATCCTCCCGGAAATATTTCAATGCGCTTTGCAACGGCTCCATAGCGCCTGGCGCCAGTGCGCAGAAAGTATTCCCGGGGCCTAACAGCCTGGTATGCATTTCCAGTTGCTCCAGGTCTGCATAAGTACCTTGTCCCTGTTCCATTGCATATAATATCTTCTCCGTCCAGGGCAATCCTTCGCGGCAGGGCGTGCAAAAGCCGCACGATTCCTGTGCAAAGAAATGCTCCAAGTTATGTACAAACCCCACCGGGCAGGTGCGGTCGTCCAGTATCACCATAGTGCCGGTACCCAGGCGGCTTCCCGCGGCAGCTACTCCTGCGAAGTCCATTTTCACATCGAGGTGGGCATCGGTTAAGAAATCAGTTGAAGCTCCACCGGGCAGCGCACCGCGGAACCTGAATCCCGCTTTCATGCCACCCGCATGTTCCTCCAGTAATTCCCGCATAGTAACGCCCATAGGTAGTTCCCAGGCACCGGGCTTGTTTACTTTTCCGCTTACACCGTATATTTTCGTACCCCCGTCGGCGGTATAGCTCAATGATTTGAACCAGTCGCCACCCTTGCTCATAATATGCGGTATGTAAGACAATGTTTCCACGTTGTTAACAATAGTAGGTTTTCCAAACAGCCCGCTTACCTGCGGGAACGGGGGCTTGGCGCGGGGTACGGCGCGCTTACCTTCCAGCGAATTGAGCAGGGCCGTTTCTTCTCCGCACATATACCTGCCTACGCCTGTATGCAATTGCATTTCCAGGCTATAATTCTTACCGAGTATATTTTTACCGAGATAACCAGCGGCATAGGCATCTGCAATAGCCTGGTTCATGATACGCGCGGCTTCCTTATATGCCCAGCGCATAAACACAAAACCCTGTGTAGCCTGTATAGCATATGCTGAAATGATCATTCCTTCCAGCAGCTGATGCGGATTGCCTTCCAGCAGCCAGCGGTCTTTGAAGGTACCGGGTTCCATTTCATCGGCATTACAGATCAGGTAGCGGGGTCCGTTTACTTCTGCCGGAACGAAGCTCCATTTCATGCCGGTGCTGAAACCTGCGCCGCCACGGCCTTTGAGGTTTGCCTCCTTTACTTTGCCTGTTACTTCCGCAGGCGTGAGTTCCTGCAACACCTGTCGTAATGCGGCATAGCCGCCCACTGCTTCATACTCCTTCAGGTGAAGGGGCGCTCCGGATGCGGGGATATGTTGTGTGAGCGGTTTTTCCATCTTTATAAATATTGATCCAGTATTTGTGAAAGGGAAGCTGTTGTCAGATCCCTGTACAGGTCGTTGTCGATGATCATAGCCGGTGCATGATCGCAGGTACCCAAACAGGCGTTGGGTAATAACGTAAAGCGCTCATCCGGCGTTGTTTGTCCGTAGCTGATCTGCAGCAGTTCCATCAGTTGTTGTTTAATTTCCGTATAGCCCATCACGTAGCAGCTGATGCTATCACAGAGCAGGATCACGTGCCGTCCTACCGGGCGCCGGAAGATGAGGTTGTAGAAAGTAGCTACACTGTCTACCTCTGCAGCGCTCATTTCCAGGATGGCGGCAATGTCGGCCACGCTTTCATCAGATACCCAGCGGCGTTGCCCCTGTATAATTTTCAATGCTTCAATGCAGGCTGCTTTTTTTATGGGCACCTGCTGCATTTCGTGTGTGATCTGTTCTATTTCAATAGCAGAAAGCATATGTTGTTATATTATCTGTCAATGTCTGCAAGTACATAATCCATTCCTCCGAGTATCGATAACAGATCGGCCACGGTGTATCCGCGGCTGATCAGCGGGATCATCTGCATATGCGGGAAAGACGGCGTCCGTACCCTGGTACGGTAGGAAGCCGTATTGCCGTCGCTGATAAGGTAATAGCTGTTCCATCCTTTGGTGGCCTCCGTGCAAACGGCGGCTTCCCCGGCGGGGATCACCGGTCCCCAGCTTACGTTGAGGAAATGATGGATGAGTGTTTCGATATCCTGCATGGTGCGTGCTTTTACCGGCGGGGTGGCCAGCGGGTGGTGCGACTTATAATCCCCTTCCGGCATGTAGGCCACGCATTGTTCAATGATGCGCAGGCTTTGCCGCATTTCTTCCACGCGTACTACAGCGCGGTCGTAACAATCACCATTTTGCGCCACCGGTATCTCGAAAGCAAAATTCTCATAACCGCTGTATGGCCGTTTCTTGCGCATATCCCATTCCAGGCCGCAGGCCCGCAGCCCGGGGCCGGTTACGCCCCATTCAATGGCTTCTTCCTGCGTGTAAATACCGATACCTTTGGTACGGGCTTTAAAGAGATAATTTTTCATCACCATGCTGTCGTATTCCTTCAGCTGTTTCGGGAAATAGCTGATAAAGTTTTTTACCAGCGGCTCCCAGCCATTGGGCAGGTCCTGCGCCACGCCGCCGATGCGGAACCAGTTGGGATGCATGCGGCCGCCGCAAATGGCTTCTATGATCTCAAAAACACGTTCACGGTCGGTGAACATATAGAATACCGGCGATAGCTGCCCGAGGTCCTGGGCAAAGGTGCCATACCATACCAGGTGACTGGCAATACGGAACAGTTCGCAGAGCATAATACGGATCACCTGGGCGCGTAGCGGTACATCTATACCTCCCAGCTGTTCTACCGACAGCAGGTAAGCCAGGTTATTATTCACGCCGCCGAGATAATCCACGCGGTCGGTGTACGGTATATAGGTATGCCATGACTGGCGTTCTCCCATCTTTTCAGCGCCGCGATGATGAAAACCGATATCCGGTACGGCGTCTACAATATCTTCCCCGTTGAGCTGGAGAATAATGCGCAGCACACCATGGGTACCCGGGTGTTGCGGACCTATGTTGAGGAACATAAAGTCGGCATCCTCGCTATGGCGTTTTAAGCCCCATTCTTCGGGTTTAAACCGCAGGGCCTCCTGCTCCCTGTCCTGCTTCTCATCATAGAGCTTAAACGGCCCCATTTCAGTAGCGCGTGCGGGATGCTCCTTCCGGAGCGGATGCCCCTCCCAGGTGGAGGGCATGAGGATGCGTTTCAATAAGGGGTGCCCATTGAACCGGATGCCGAACATATCGTACACCTCTCGTTCATACCAGTTGGCGGCCGTCCAGATGGGGGTGATACTATCCAGCGCCGGGTATTCGCCGTGGAGACCGGCTTTGATGCGCAGAAACTCGTTTCTGCCGAAGGAAAAAAGTGTGTAAACAACGGTAAAGTCATAGGGTTTATGCCCGTTCTGCTGCCGTTTATACGCACGCTCATCAATGGCCGTGAGGTCATAGAGCATGCGATAGGGCATTTGTATTTCAGATTTAAGGAACTGTAGTACGGCCACAATATGTTCCTGTGGCGTCCAGAAGGTGGGCGTCCCATCCCGTGTAACCTGAGGTTTGAAGGTGATATCACCAAAACGGGAGCTTAATTCCGCTTCAATGCGCTCTGGCATGGCGTATTAAGTTTAGATGGGGGTAAGATAATATTGTGGTCTTTTTCCGGTTTAATCTTTCATATATCCGTTAGTGTTAGTAAGTATTATTATATCTGATCGGGTGTTTTAAACTGGGTCATCTGTTGCCGTTTTTCATGCAGGGCATCTTTCATGGATATCTTTTCCGGCCGCACCACACCTTCCTCACCGATCACCCAGCTGAGCGGCCGCTTTTCCTTGCCTACACTGTCGCGCAGCATAACGAGGCCAGACATGAATGCGTCGGGGCGTGGAGGGCAACCAGGCACATACACATCTACCGGTAAAAATTTATCTACTCCCTGTACCACGCTGTAGATGTCGTACATGCCTCCGGAATTGGCACAGGAGCCCATAGATATTACCCAGCGGGGCTCCATCATCTGCTCATACAAACGTTGAATGACGGGCGCCATTTTTATGAATACGGTGCCTGCTATGATCATAACGTCTGCTTCGCGGGGAGTACCTCTTATTACTTCCGCGCCGAAACGCGCCATGTCATACTTAGGGGTCATAGCGGTAGCCATTTCTACAAAACAACAGGAAAGGCCAAAGTGAAAGGGCCAGAGTGAATTTTTCCGTCCCCATGCGAGCAAACTTTCTACAGAAGTGAGCATAACACTTTGTTGTATCACTTCTTCCATAGAAGTATTGCCGGATATTTTACCCGTTACATCATTTGCGTTGGTAAGCCACCATTTCATATTAGAGTTGATTTACCTTATCATAAAATCAACATGCTATTGCTACATCAGTGCCTGTGGCGTTGGAGTCTTAATGTCCGTGTAACCGTTAACGTTAGCGGAGTGTTTCTTCCGCATTTTCCTGTATGCGCGTAAAATTCTTTTACCATCGGGCCCGAAGTCCAATGCGCCGTTACGCCATTCGTAAATAAGTACAGCCAGTAATATAAAAATGAAAACAGCAACGCCTAAAAAGCCGGCCCAGCCAACTTCTTCGTAGGCAATTGCCCAGGAGATAATTAAAACCGTTTCAATGTCGAAAATAACGAAGAGCATCGCTACCAGGTAAAACTGGGAAGGAAACCGCAATCGTGCAGAGCCGGTGGAGATAATACCGGACTCATAGGCCTCGCCGGTAGCACGGTCCTTATGACGTTGCCCCAGTACATACGAGAGCCCCAGTATGATACCGATAAGTATCACAACAATAGCACCATATGCTAAAAATGGCCAGATGGGGGTGATGTCAGAAACAGCGCTTTTCAAAGTGTTCGCCCTCCGAGCGATTTACTTAAAAGTCCGTTTTGCCAGTCTGTCTGATAAATACCAGTAGTCTGCTTTCCAATCTACTGAACATGTCTGTTAGGTAATGCTAGTCTGTAAACCGCCAGATCAAGAGGGAAGACCGGGTATGAGCCCGGTTTCATAACGTTCAATTGCTGCAATACGGTAAAGACTATATGAAACTGAAGTTACAAAAAATACAATTAAACAAAGATTAAAAATGCGATACTCAGGTATGCGTACCCGTAATATAGCATTCAAGACTGGTAATGATATGCTGCTGGTCGTCAATAATAAACTTCACCACGTCTCCGATAGAAATCAAACCCACCAGCCTGTTCTGCTGATCAATCACCGGCAGGTGACGGATCCTCTTATCTGTCATCAGTCCCATACAGTCCTCAATAGAATCATCTTCCGTAACTGTAATAGGCCGTTCTGTCATGATTTCACGGATCAGTGTTTCCTTGGAAGCACGTCCTTTAAGGATCACGCGGCGGGCATAGTCACGTTCGGAAAAAATTCCCATGAAATGTTCATCTTCATCAACTACTGTCAATGCTCCCACGTTATGGTCAACAAGGAGCTGAAGGGCTTCAAAAACAGTATTGTCGGGATTTATGGAGAATACTGCATGACCCTTTACCTGCAGGATATTACGTACCTTTCCCATGGCAAGACTTTTAGAATAGTAAATAAATGAAAAACCACCATTCCTAAGTTACCAATTTTGAATGTTAAAAGCAAGGCAGTGAAAATAAATCGTTCGTGTAAATAGTACACAAAGATCGCCTTCGGCGATTTAAATTTTCTTGGAACACTGATTATGCTGATTACTTTGATTTAATCATATTATATTTTTAAGATAACCATAGTTATTTTACCTGATAGTTATTTTATCAAAGTGCCGGATGTAATCCTTTAATTAAATTATGATCAAATCAAAGTAATCAGTATAATCAGCGTAATCCGGGGTCAGACAAAATCCGCATCAGACAAAATCCGGGTATGTTAACGATTGTTAAAAAAAAGCAGATATAAATGCGCGGCCATTTATATTTGCCCGGTATGAAACTTTCGGTTAAAAGAATTGGGCAGCTGGCAGTGCCTGCCGCCACCGTAGCATTACTCTTCCAACTCTACTGGCTGAGGCAAACCTGGCTTACCGCCCGGCAAACATTCCGGACTGCCGCCACCGAATGCCTGCAAAAAGCCTATGATGCCGCTATGATGAGTAATCTTGGCCAGATGGGACCCGCGAATGATACGGTTAAACGACTGAGCATATCCTCCTCTATTAACCTGGAAGACCTGGAGGATGACGAAAATGAAACGGAAGAACAGGCTGCCACCCGGGACAGTATGATCAATACCCTGGCCACCCGGCTGCACCTGGACACTGGTAAATCTCATACCGTTCCCGTTCCCAATGTGGATTACGCACAAATGTCCAATATCCTTTCCCGCATGTTTTCATCCTTTGGTTTCCAACTGGTAAATACGGATTCCCTGCAACATAAATACAGGCAGCTGCTGGAAGAAAAAAATATCGATATTCCTTTCAAACTGTATACAGACCCAATATTAAGTGATGTAAGAAAGAACCCCCACCTCCTGCTCATCCACCCGGCGCTGAATAACCAAACCAATACTATCGGCGTACTGTTTACCAGTGAAACCAGCTATCTTCTGAAACAAATATCACCGGCTATAATAGTTTCCTTCTTCATTGGGCTGCTGATCATCGGCTGTATATGGACCCTCTGGCGCACCATTATAAAACAGCAGAAGCTGGAACAAATGAAACAGGACTTTATCAGCCATGTTACACACGAACTAAAAACACCGGTGGCCGTATTACAGGCAACCAATGAGGCATTATTGAACTTCGGCGGTAGCAGCAATCCTGAAATGACAACAAGATATCTCCAACTTAATAAAAAGGAACTCAGTAAACTGCAGGAGCTCATCGACGAGATCATGACCATTACGCGGCAGGAACAACAACCCGGTATCCGGCCCGCAACCCCTATACCACTGGAACACAGCCTGCAGGAAATTATAAAACGGTTCACGTGCCAGGCCAATGTGAACATCTGTATAGATAACCAATCGGCGCACCACAGCATTGAAACAGATAAGCAGGCCTTTGAAACCATCTTCAGCAACCTGCTCGACAATGCCATTAAATACAATAACAAACCACAGAAGCAGATCACGCTCACTATAAAAGATAACAGGGAACGCGTCGTTATTACCGTCACAGATAATGGTGAAGGTATCGCCAACAGTCACCTGCCTTTTATTTTTGATAAATTTTACCGCGTTACCAATGGCGACACGCAGGATACCAAAGGCCACGGGCTGGGCCTCAGTCATGTAAAAGCGCTTACACAACAACTGCACGCCACCGTTGAAGTAAGCAGCACCCCAGGCACCGGTACGATGTTCACTCTTCAATTTCCACGCTATGCAAAAAATTAAACTGCTACTGGTAGAAGATGAACTTACCCTGGCAGGCGTAATAAAAGAAACCCTGGAGCTCAACGGATTTCACATCATGCACGCCGCCAATGGCCGGCAGGGCTGGGACGCCTATCTTTCCTTCCGCCCCCATGCCTGCGTAGTGGATATCATGATGCCGCAAAAAGACGGTATCTCACTGGTAAAAGATATCCGTAACGTAGACGAACACACACCGGTCATCTTCCTCACTGCGAAAAGTGAAACCGCCGATGTACTGCGCGGGCTGCAAAGCGGCGCCGATGATTATGTCAAAAAACCATTCAGCATGGAGGAACTTATCCTCCGTATCAAAGCGCTGATCAAACGTACAAACGGAAGCCCTTCCGCCAATACCTCCAAAGGTATTTACCGCATCGGGCAGTATGTATTTGATCATAACCGCCAGGAACTGAAACATGAAACAGCTACTATCCGGTTATCCCTGCGCGAAGCGGATATGCTGCGCATGCTGGCCGAACGCTCCAATACCACTACCCACCGGAAAAGCATGCTGCTGGAACTATGGGGCGATGATAACTTCTTTAACGCCCGCAACATGGATGTATATATCAGTAAACTGCGGAGATATCTCCTGCACGACAGCAGCGTGCAACTCATCAATGTAAGAGGACAGGGATACAAACTTGTCTTTTAACAATCATTCACACTATACTCAGGTTCATTAACGGTAAGGCATATACGGTGACCTTACTTTTGTATCATTCAATTATAAACGATGATACAAAAAGCTGTGATCCTCCTGTGTTGCCTACTAACAGCTGTCTCCGGCGCTTATGCACAGGTACCCAAACAACTGAAGGAAGTAGTAATAAAAGGGAAGGCTGACATCCGCGTAAAAGGTGATACCCTCGAATATGACGCTGCACATTATAAAACGAATGACAATGCCGTAGTGGAAGAGCTGCTGCGGAAACTACCGGGCGTGCGGATAGACCGCGCCGGCAATATCATTGCCCAGGGCGAAACGGTATTAAAAGTGCTGGTAGACGGCAAAGAATTTTTCGGCAACGACCCCGCCATTGCTACCCGCAACCTCCCGGCAGATATGGTAGCCAAAATCCAGGTGCTGGATAAAAAAAGTGACCAGGCGGCCTTTACCGGTATAGACGATGGTAATAGTACCAAAACCATCAATATCGTTACCAAAAAAGAAATGAAAAAAGGTTACTTCGGCAACGTGTCTGCCGGAGCCGGTAACCGGGAGCGCTATGAAGCCGGGATGAATATTAACAGCTTTTCCGGGGATAAACAACTGTCTCTTTTATTCAAAGCCAACAACGTTAATAAATCGGGTTTCAGCGCGGCGGAACTGCTTCACCTTGCCGGCAGCAACCCCGAAATATTTGACCAGCTCCCCTCCTATGCCATGGCCGAAATACTTAAAATGAAAGGCGTGCAGGCAACATCAGATAACCCGGAAGAACTGGCGCAGCTATCCAATCCTACAGGACTGAATAACACCCAATACGGCGGCGTAAACTTCAACAACGACTTTGCCAATAACACGGCCCTGCGCAGCAGTTATTTCTACAATCGTTTTGCATCCCGCAATAACTACAACAGCCACCGGATATACCAATTGCCAGATACCACCTATCACTACTACCAGCAGGGCGATGAAGCAGATGTAAACAACAACCATCGCGTAAATGCCAGTATCGATATCCCTTTAAATGAGCGCAACAGCATTAAAATATCCCCGGTATTTAACAGCATACACTCCATCAGCACCGGCCAGCGTTCCTATCGCTCCATGAATGCAGCACAAACTCAAGTGCTGAACGATGGCGACCAGTACCGCCTTAGCAATACCAACAGCTGGCAAACCACTGCAGATATACTGTTACGGCATAAATTCAGGCAGGACAGGCATACATTATCACTCACAGTAACGCCCGCCTGGCTGAACAATAACAGCCTCACGCAAAACACATCTTTCAACAATATTTATAATATCAAAATACCACAAACAGATACCATCAACCAACAGCTTCATGTACAAAGCCAGGGTTTTTCGTTGACTAACCAACTCGTATATACGGTGCCGTTATCCGGTATATATACCCTGCAACTCAGCGAAGGTTTCAACTACAGCCATACGCAACAGCAACAGTCTACATTCAACTTCGACCCGGTACGG
Source organism: Chitinophaga sp. (assembly GCA_039593235.1). Taxonomy (GTDB): domain Bacteria; phylum Bacteroidota; class Bacteroidia; order Chitinophagales; family Chitinophagaceae; genus Chitinophaga. Next base: position 17,754 of record JBCNPS010000065.1, read on the forward strand.
CAACAATATATACAACCGGATGAACGCTACCACGATAACTTCTCTACCACCAATTTCCGTAGCGCGCCTGGTATAGGGTTGTCGGCAAAGTACAAACGCTTCAGCTATACCGCAGAAGCATCGCTGCAAACCAACCGGCTGCAAAGTGATTCACGGGTATACAGTTACCGGATCAGTAATACCTATTATACCCTGTTACCCGGTATTAATGCCCGCTACCAGTTTTCACAAGGCCGAAAAATCAATTTAAATTATCAAACCAATGTGCTGCTTCCCACGCTTTCCCAACTGCAATCGCTTCCTGATATCAGTGACCCGGTATATGTGCGGCAGGGAAACCCTTACCTGAAACCAGCCATCAGGCGCTGCATACAGGCATCTTATCTTTCCACCAATGCCAGCAACGGCAGCTATACCAATATCACGGCTAACGGCAGTATGGTATCACGCCAGTTCACAGACTATGCTGTTACCGACAGCAGCGGCAAGCAGCGTATCACAACAATTAATGCTAACGGGTACGCCAATACGAATGTATCTTTTCAGCACTTTTTCAAAACAGATGAAGAAGGATCAGGAATTACTTATGGCCTGCAACTTTCCTACAATGCTTATCCTTCATTGTTCAACGGCATACAAAGTAATAACAAACAATACAGCATAGCCCCCGATATAAGCTTCAACTATTACCCCGCATCATTCCTGAACATCTTCGCGCACATCAATACAGCATGGAGCCATAGCTCCCTGTTGCAAAAACCTTACTGGTTGTTCAGCTACGATCTCTCAGCCATCGCTACACTACCATGGAATATGCAGGCAGAAAGCGAATGGACAGGATACACCACATCGGGATTCAGTAACAATTATAATTCCACCGCCCTGCTCTGGAATGCCTCCCTTAGCAAAAACATCAGTAAAAAATATAGCCTGAAAATAGCCGCCACCGATCTGTTACGGCAAAATAAAAACATTATGCGAATGATGCGCGGCGGATATACGGAAGATCAGCAAAACACCATACTGGGACAATATTTCATGACCAGCCTGATTTACCAGATCCGCTCTTTTAAAAAAAGTAATTCATCACGTTAAATATTCATCATCATGAAAACATCAGCACAAATTATCTTCATTTTATTAGTCGTCACACAGGCCGAGCGGCCGTGACGGTTTTTTCACCACCACCTCATGGACCTTGTGGCACAAGCACTGCGAAGGCCTATCCACAGGTTTTCGCGCACCCCGTCCA
>JBCNPS010000650.1:0-3642 GCA_039593235.1 Chitinophaga sp.
TATTGGAACGGAGATATGCGCTGACCCTGTCTTCCCGCACCAGTTGCGCCTGTTTATAGGCATCTGGCAGCAGCCGTGTAGCGGTGGCATCCTGGGGTTTGCGTTGCAGCTTTTTCACAAAAGCGGTAACGGCTTCATCGTACCGGCCTTTGTTGAATAATTTTTCACCTGATTTACAGGATAGAACAAAGGTGTAGAGAAAGATGGCGGTAATGCTCAGTAACTGCCTGAATATTAGCTTTTTCAATGGGGAACTGTTTTATAAGGATATGCTTTGCCTGCCGGCGTTTTGCTTATTTAAACTGTCTTCTCAGCTCCCTGTCGGCTTCCCTTGCTTTAATGGAATCACGCTTATCATGAAGCTTTTTACCCTTACCGATACCGATCTCCATCTTTGCCAGGCTTTTATCGGTAATGAATATACGAAGTGGTACAATGGTATAGCCGCGTTCCTTGATCTTGTTTTCCATTTTTCTCAGTTCCCGTTTGGTGAGCAGCAGCTTACGCTCACGAAGGGGATCGTGATTGGAGGAGGTACCGTGTGAGTATTCTGCGATATGCAGGCTTCTCACGTATAATTCTCCCTTTGAAAAATAGCAGAAGGAATCATTAAAGCTCACCTTACCTGCACGGATCGATTTGATCTCCGTACCAAGCAACACCATTCCTGCAATGAATTTATCTTCTATTGCGTACTCAAAATATGCCGATCTGTTCTTTAATTCCGCCATTTGTACTTTAATATGAGGGGTTAGTTTTTAGCCTTCAACGGTTGGCAGATACAGGAATATTCCTGCAATTGCCAACCGTCAAAGGCTAAAAGCTGTCTTCTTAATTTTTGAAGATGGTAAGCAAACTTGCCAACTTCGTCTTCAGTTCTTTTCTATCCATGATGAAATCCAGGAAACCGTGCTCCAGCAGGAACTCGGCGCTCTGGAAACCAGCAGGTAAATCTTTCTTGATGGTTTCTTTGATAATCCTTGGACCGGCAAACCCGATCAGGGCGCCAGGCTCAGCAATGTTAAGGTCGCCCAGCATTGCATAGGACGCGGTTACACCACCGGTGGTAGGATCGGTCATCAAAGAAATGTAGGCCAGCCTTGCATCAGCCAGCTGCGTGAGCTTGGCGGATGTTTTAGCCATCTGCATCAGGGAAAAGGCGCTCTCCATCATACGGGCGCCACCTGATTTGGAGATGATCATCAGCGGCATCTTATGTATAATACAATAATCGATGGAACGGGCAATCTTTTCACCAACAACAGAACCCATGGAACCACCAATAAAGTTAAAATCCATACATGCTACTACCAGGTCGTTACCCAGCACCTTACCCGTACCTACCGTCATGGCATCTTTCAGCCCGGATTTCTTCTGCGCATCCTTCAGCCTGTCGCCATAGGGTTTCAGATCTTTAAAGCCCAGGAAGTCGGTCGGGTATATATTTGGGAACAGTTCCTCGAACTGGTTGTTATCAAAAATGATCTCAAAATACTCGGCAGAGTTAATGCGGTTGTGATAATTACACTTATCGCAAACATAGTAATGCTCCTTCAGATCCTTTACGGTGGTGGTTTTTTTACAGTTAGGACACTTGTGCCACAAACCATCCGGTGCTTCTTTCTTTTCACTGGTGGTGGTAGAGATGCCTTGTTTAATTCGCTTAAACCAGCTTGACATATTTTACTATTAGATTAGAAAATAGTGGTGCAAGATACGAATTATCGCATAAAGCCAAAAACATATAGGGAAAAGTATAAAGTTTAAATCAAAAAGCAAAAAGCCATTGTAGTGGAGATAATAACATATACATATAATATATGATCGCTTTATCCCCTTTACAACGGCTTTTTGCTTTATACGTTAAGCGTTTTGCTTAATTAAGCGTTCCTGTTAATACAGTTCAGATCCCTGAATGCTTCTTCCAGGCGTTTAACAAAGGTTTCTTCCCCTTTGCGCAGCCATACGCGCGGATCGTAGTATTTTTTATTTGGCTTATCGGCGCCTTCAGGGTTACCCAGCTGAGCCTGGAGGTAATCCTTCTTCGCTTCGTAGAAATCATGGATACCTTCCCAGAATGCCCACTGCATATCGGTATCAATGTTCATTTTGATAACGCCGTAACCTAATGCTTCTGTGATCTGGTGCTTCGGAGAACCGCTACCACCATGGAATACATAGAATACCGGTTTAGCGGCGGTTTTAAATTTCTCCTGGATGAACTCCTGGCTATTGTGCAGGATCACCGGGCGCAGCTCCACGTTACCGGGAGAGTATACACCATGCACGTTACCGAAAGCAGCGGCCACGGTGAAACGCGGACCTACTTTGGATAAAGTTTCATACGCATAGGCTACTTCTTCGGGCTGGGTATACAGCTTGGAGTTGTCTACACCGGAATTGTCCACACCATCTTCTTCACCGCCGGTTACGCCCAGTTCAATTTCGATGGACATACCCAGTTTATTCATTCTCTCAAAATATTTATGAGAAATTTCGATATTTTCTGCAATCGGCTCTTCAGACAGATCCAACATATGGGAGCTGTACAGCGGCTGACCGGTTTGTTTGAAATGTTGTTCACCGGCATCCAGCAAACCATCGATCCATGGCAGCCATTTCTTGGCAGCATGGTCTGTATGCAGCACTACGGGAACACCGTAATATTTAGCTACTTCATGTACATGTTTGGCGCCGGAAATACCACCTGCAATGTTCGCCTGCAGCTTGTCGTTCGGCATACCTTTACCGGCAAAAAATTGTGCACCACCGTTAGAAAACTGGATGATAACCGGTGAATTTACTTTAGCAGCTGTTTCCAGTACCGCATTCACGGAGTTAGTTCCCACAACATTTACGGCAGGCATAGCAAATCCGTTGTCTTTGGCATCGTTATACAGCGCATCCAGCTCTTCGCCGAATAATACGCCAGCTCTGTATTTTCCCATACTCTGATATGTGTTTTAATTTTTTAGGAAAGCAAATATAAGGAGTTAAATAGAAGATTTATAGCGAAAAGTAAGTGCTTATGTATTAATTCTACCAACAGAAAAATGTATTTTAACCCGCATTAATCCCGTTTTATATGAAATTATTCCTGTTTTTCCTCGTGGTGATATTCCTGCAAATGCCCACCGGCAAGGCGTCTGCGGTTAATGCAACCGATTCCCTGCAATACTTTACTTCGTTTGATGGAACCCGTATCCATTATACCGTTACCGGTACCGGGGCGCCTGTACTATTAGTACATGGTTTTATAGTGAACGGGGATTCCTGGAAGAAAACGGCCTTGTATGATTCGCTGGTAGTGCACAGGTATAAGGTAATTACCCTTGATCTGAGGGGAAACGGGGCATCGGATCATCCGCACGACAGCCTTGCCTACCTGGACGATGCGGAAACAAAGGACATTATGGGGTTGATGACCTGGCTTAATATTAATAATTACCAGGCAGTGGGCTATTCCAGGGGCGCCATCATTGTATCGCGTTTACTGGTGCTGGACGCCAGGGTGCGCAGCGCCGTGATGGGAGGGATGGGCACCGCCTTTACAAATCCCGCCTGGCCGCGCCGGCAGCAGTTTTACGAGGCGCTCTCGGGGAAAGATATACCGGAGCTGGCCCCCATGGTAAAATATGTACA
>JBCNPS010000651.1:0-3640 GCA_039593235.1 Chitinophaga sp.
TACCGCAGATCCAATCCATTGTTGCCATCTGTATGGGTAACCGCAATAGCGGGTTCCAGCAGGTTTTTTGTACCGGCGGCAGTATAAGCGGCATTGGCTACCCCGGAATAATCTTCCGATTGTTTGTATGCCGATGGCACCTGGCTGTATTCCGCGGTGTTGGACAGTTTTGTACCGAAATAGAGCGTGGACAGTTGTCCTTTTGCATCTACCTGTAATACCACGGCGTTGTTCTTTGATTCCAGAGGTATAGTAACGGGCTTTACATCCTGTGCGGTGGCCTGTTCGCAAATCATCACCAGTAACCAGCAACTCCGTTTCAAATGAATGGATCGTATCATGAAGAAAATCTTTTTAACTTATTGCTACAGTAATATATAAACAATACGGATAACGGCGTACCGTTATCCGTATTACTTTTTAAGAGAAGATCAATAGCCGTCGTTCTGACGGAGCTTTCTTCCGGAAGAATTAATCTCTGACTGGGGAATAGGCACCCAGTAATTTTTTGTTTTATCAAACTTGCGGTTATCCAGCGCAATGATCTTTGTATATGCGATAGTACCGTTTGATTGTTTGGAGGGCAATACGCCGTATGCAGGAATATTTTCTGTTACTTCTGCAATTTTCCACCTGCGTACATCGAAGTAGCGATGCTCTTCAAAGGCCAGCTCAATGCGGCGCTCGTTGCGGATGCGGATCCGCATGCTATCTGTTGAAAGTCCTTTCGGCAGTTCAGGCATACCGGCCCTCGCGCGGATATCATTTACCGCTTTATATACGGTGGCATCCGGCCCTGCGGCTTCGTTCTGCGCTTCTGCATAGTTGAGCAGCACTTCTGCATACCTTAAATATTTCCAGGGCTGATAAGCGGTTTGGTTCGGGTTTTCCACCGGGTTGTCTTCATTGATGTATTTCCTTACGTAATAGCCGGTAGGACTGGTGTTCCAGTTGCCGTTACCATCTTTACTGTCTTTCCCACCCGGACGGAATGTTTCCACATTACGGTTCCTGTAGGGAGCGCCGTTATAAAGGATGCTGGCGTAAAAGCGGGGATCCCTGTTCTGGTACGGGTTGGCCTTTTGCGCAGGATTGTTCCAGTTGAACCGGGAGCCATCGGCCATTTCATAGTCATCTACCAGGTTTTGCATGGGGGTATTACCGCCCCATCCGCCATAGCCGTTAGGGCCGTTTACCAGTTCCAGGTTAGTGTGTTCATTGGTAGGGGAATATACCCGTTCAAAAATGTCCTCACTGGTACCGCTGATGGTGAATAAGGTTTTATAATTGTTATAAAGCGAGAACTTATTCAGCGCCATCACCGCCTGTGCAGCGGAAGCGGCGGCCGCCCATTTCGTTTTGTCGTTCACGTTATTGGTGTACAGGGGACTTGCCGCGTATAACAACAGGCGTGCTTTCAATGCCAGGGCTGCAGCGTAGGAACCGCGGCCAACAGGATAGGTTTTATCCTGCATCAGGGCAGCGGCGGTATTCAGTTCACTCAATGCATACTGGATACATTCCTGTACCGGCTTGCGGATAAAGAGCGAATCGAAATTAGTATCGTCCAGGTTATATACGCGATCGCCTACCAGGGGTACATCGCCGAAATTGCGGATCAGATCCTGGTAGCGGTAGGCACGGATAAAGTGGAGCTCTCCTTTTAATCTTTCTTTACCATAATCGCTCATGGGTACTTTATCGATGTTGGCCAATGCGTAGTTTATTTCGCGGATGCTGCGGTAGCTTCTTACCCATGTATCGCTCATCCAGCCGGTTCTGTCGGGAGTGAGAGCACCCTGTTGTACAAACCAGGTATTGTTATCCCATACTACTACCGATTCATCTGTTACAGAACTCATCCAGGCATCTTCAAAGCCGCGGCCGAAGCCTGGTTTTCCACCATCGTTGTTGCCGCCTACGCCAATGTAGCGGCCTGTAATATAGGCTTCCGCCAGCGAGGAATCGCCCCATACCGCCGCATCGGTAATGATACTGGTAGGCGTGGTATCCAGGAAATCTTTTTTACATGCTCCCAGCGCAGCCAGGGCGGCGGCTACCAGGATCAGTGAAATATTTTTAGTCTTCATTTCTTTGCAATTGAAATAGTAAATGATTTATTTCTCCCTGTTAAAAATTCACATTCACGCCTACGTTAAACACTTTTTGTTGCGGGTAGAAATACCCGCTGCCGTCCGTGCCTTCCGGGTCTATCTGTTTCACTCTTGTAAAGGTGAGCAGGTTAAAGCCATTCACATAAAAGCGGGCTGATTTGATAGATGCTCTGGAGATCAAAGCTGTTGGCAGGTTATAGCCTATTTCCAGGTTCTTCAAACGCAGGAAAGAGGTGTTCCAGTTCCAGAAAGTGCTTGGGTAAGCGCCGAGGTTGCTGGAGTTGGGTCTTGATACCGGGCGTGGCCAGGAAGCGCTGGTATTTTCCGGGGACCAGCGGTTATCCGCCCATTCCTTGAGGAAGGAGCCAAATTCACCGGATTCCCAGAGGAGGTATTGTGCGGATTCTCCCTGTCCCTGGAATAAAACATTGATGTCAAAGTTTTTCCAGGAAGCGCCTAACGTGATCCCATATACGATTTGCGGGATATTGTTCTGGTCTATCCGCACGCGGTCTGCCGCCGTGATCTGTTTATCGCCGTCGTAGTCTTCCAGGATCAGGTCGCCGGGCATGGTGCCTGGCGCATGTGGTGTAGCATCTATCTGCGCCTGGTCTTTGAATATACCGATGCTGCGGTAGTACAGACCGGCATTGATGGGATGGCCTTCCACTTTCTGATAAGAGAGGGTACCCGGTGCTTCATCCAGGAAGATAACTTTGTTTTTGATAAAGCTGAAGTTACCGCCGATATTGAACTTCACTTCATTAAAGCGGGTTTCGTACATCACGGAGGCTTCTATACCTTTGTTGGTTACCTTACCTATATTTTCATCGGGGATCTGGCTGCTGCTGATGCCGCTCACACCGGGGATGCTCAGGTTCCTTGGCGCCAGGATGTTGTTCCTGGTTTCGCTGAACACATCTAATGTTACATTAAAATGATTGAATAAAGATGCGTCTATACCGATGTTGGCCTTCTTTGCCGTTTCCCAGGTGATGTTGGGGTTAGCGAGTTTGGCGTATACAATGGTGGGAATATTGGCGCCGTAAGGCTGCCCCGAGCTGGTTAATGTGCTCAGCACATTTGTTTGCAGGTTAAGGTTCTGCAGGTACTGGTAGCCCGGGGCGTCGTCCGGTTTAATATTTTCATTTCCCAGCAGGCCATAGGAGGCGCGGATCTTTAAACTGTTGATGGAATTTTTATTAAACCAGGATTCTTCGGAGATGCGCCATGCAGCCATGGCACTGGGAAAAAAGCCGTATTGTTTTCCCGGTGCAAAAATGGATGATCCATCTTCACGGAGCTGTACATCCAGCAGGTATTTCTCTGCATAGTTGTAGCTGATACGGCCAAAGTAGCTTCTGCGGGTAATGATATAACTGCTGCCGTAGTTGCTGGCGTCTGTTGGCAAAGCGCCGCCCTGGCTCAGTTCCGGCAGTAAAGTAGTTATATAGTTCTGGCGTGCAGCGCCAAAAGTTTCATAGGTTGTTTTGGATTGCTGTACCGCAGCAAACGCGCTGAGCTGA
>JBCNPS010000652.1:0-3631 GCA_039593235.1 Chitinophaga sp.
CAATCCGCGTAATCAGCAAAATCAGCGTAATCCAGAGTCAGACAAAATCCGCGTGGATCAGAACAAGCCGTACAACTGGGAATCGATCCTCGAAATGATCTCGCCCAGATCTTCATCGCTCTCAGGGAATTTATTCTTATCAATATCAATGATCAGTAACGGGCCTTCGTTATACTTCTCAATCCAGTTATTGTAATATTCGTTCAGGCGTTTCAGGTAGTCCAGCCGGATATTTTCCTCGTACTCCCTTCCTCTTTTCTGTATCTGCGCTACCAGCGTGGGCACGGATGCCTGCAGGTAAATCAGCAGGTCCGGTGGTTTCACCATGCTTTTCAGCGTTTCAAAAAAGTTGAAATAGTTATCAAAATCACGTTTGGTCATCAGACCCATTTCATAAAGATTGGGCGCAAAAATATGCGCATCTTCATAAATGGTCCTGTCCTGGATCACCGTTTCTTTTCCGTTCTGCACTTCCAGCAACTGCTTTAACCGTCCGTTCAGGAAATATACCTGCAGGTTAAAAGACCAGCGGGGCATATCTTCATAAAAATCGTTCAGGTAAGGATTATGCTCTACATCTTCATATTGGGGATGCCATTTGTAATGCCTGCACAACATTTCTGTGAGCGTGGTTTTGCCTGCGCCGATATTGCCGGCAATGGCTATATGTTTGATCTTATGCTGTTTTGCCATGCGATGTGAAGTGGTTAATACTGAAAATAGCTACAGTTGGCGACTTTTTCAATAATAATTTATACCAATTAGTTTTTTCGCCTGTTGCAAAGTTTGTGCCGCATTCGCCCTGGCCTTTTCTGCACCGGCTTTCATAATCTTCTTCAGGTAGTCGGTATCACGTTGCAACTCTTTCGAGCGCTCGCGGATAGGCGATATAAATTTCACCATATCTTCCCCTAACTGTTTTTTCAGATCCCCGAAACGGATATTGCCCTTATTGTTCCATTCCGATTCATAGAACGATGCCGCATCCGGGGCAGATACCAGTTTCACCAGGTCCAGCAGGTTCTGTACCGTTTCAGGTATAGGTGCGCCCGGCTCACCGGAACCACTGTCTGTTTTTGCTTTTTTGATCTTGTTGATGATCTTATCATCTTCATCCGCCAGGTATAAGGTAGCCAGTTCATTCTCACTCTTACTCATCTTTCCATTACCATCCAAACTGGGGATACGTACCAGGCTATCGCCATAGTTGAATGCCTCCGGTTCCGGGAACAGGTCACCATAACGGTGGTTGAACCGCTGGGCGAAATTACGCGCCATCTCCAGGTGTTGTCCCTGGTCCTTACCCACCGGCACTTTTACCGCACGCTGGATCAGGATATCCACGCTCATCAGCACAGGATAGGTAAGCAACCCCGCGTTCACGTTCTGCGGCTGCAGCCGCACTTTATCTTTAAAGGTAGGTACTTTTTCCAGCTCACCCACATAGGCCAGCATATTCATAAGCAGGTACAGCTCCGCTATTTCAGGGATATCGCTCTGTACGTACAATGATACCTTCTCAGGATCCAGTCCTGATGCAATATTCTCCGCCAGTACCCGCATCACATTCCCCGGCAGATCCTTCGGATCAGGATGGGTGGTCAGCGAATGCCAGTCTGCCACAAAAAAATAGCAGTTAAACTCCTCCTGCATCCGGATATAATTACGGATAGCGCCAAAATAATTGCCTAAATGCAAATAACCGGTAGGGCGTATGCCGCTTACCACAATTTCTTTTTCAGTAGCCATAACAGGGCGCAATTTAAAGAATAGCTTTTAGCTTTTTGCCATTCACAACAGGCTGTTTTGTAAAAAAAACGCCAAAAGCCAAAACCAGATGATCAAAAGCACTTTATTCTGTCCGTTTATCCCTAATTTTGAGATACTATCATATTTACCATTTATATTTCATTATCTTTTGATTTAATTTGATTATGGAAGTGAACGACGTACTGGTGCAGCAGCTGGCCGATCTGGCCCGGCTGGAATTTAATGACCAGGAGAAGATTGAAATACGCGGAGACCTCCAGAGGATGATCACCTTTGTGGAGAAACTCAATGAACTGGATACTACCAACGTAAAACCATTACTTCATCTGACAGATGATTATAATGTTTTCAGGGAAGATAAGGTAATACCCGTGATCACCCGTGAAGAAGCGCTGAAAAACGCTCCTTCCGCCACGGAAGAATACTTTGAAGTACCGAAAATAATAAAGAAATAACCCTCATGGAAAAGTCCGTCATACACCTGGAAGAAATCAGGAAAAGCTATTTTCTCGGTAAAAACGAATTACCGGTACTAAAAGGCGTATCGCTGGACATCTTCAAAAATGAATATGTAGCGCTCATGGGCCCTTCCGGCTCGTGGAAATCTACCCTCATGAACATCCTGGGATGCCTGGACACCCCTACCGCAGGGAAATACATCCTCAGCGGACATGACGTGAGCAAAATGGAAGACAACGACCTCGCCGTTGTACGCGGCAAGGAAATAGGCTTCGTATTCCAGCAGTTCAACCTCATGCCCCGCCTTACCGCCCTGGAAAATGTGGCCATCCCGCTGATCTATGCCGGCATAAGCAAAAAGGAAAGAGATGAAAGAGCTATTGCTATGCTGGAAAAAGTAGGTCTTGGGGAACGGTATAAACACAAGCCCAATGAGCTTTCCGGCGGCCAGTGCCAACGCGTGGCCATCGCCCGCGCCCTGGTAAACAATCCCTCCCTTATCCTCGCCGATGAGCCCACCGGTAACCTCGATTCTAAAACATCCGTGGAAATTATGGAGATCTTCGGTACCATCCATGCCTCCGGCAATACCGTAGTACTGGTTACCCACGAAGAAGATATTGCCGACCATGCCCGCCGCGTTATCCGCCTCCGCGACGGCGTTATCGAATCAGACCGCATCAACGAAAAAGTACACGCATAAAATATCCGCACTTTAAATAACGGCGTTACAGGATCATTTCCCGTAACGCCGTTATTCGTAATTTGCAACCAATCAACACCAACACCCATGTCTTTCAAAATATATACTAAAACAGGCGACAAAGGCAAAACATCGCTCATTGGCGGTACCAAAGTACCCAAAAGCGATGTCCGCATAGACGCCTATGGCACCGTGGATGAGCTCAACTCCTACATCGGCCTGGTAAACGATTACATCGCAGACCCGGATACCAAAAACCTGCTCCGCGAAATCCAGGATCGCCTCTTTACCATTGGCGCCGCACTGGCCTGCGACCCCGACAAAGAAACCAAACTGAAAATACCTGACCTTCATGAAGCAGATATCACCCTCCTGGAAAAAAGTATCGACCAGATGAATGAGGAACTTCCCGCCATGAAGTCGTTCATTCTTCCCGGCGGACACGTAGCTGTATCCACCTGCCACATCGCCCGCTGCGTATGCCGCCGCACAGAACGCCTCTGCGTAGGTATGCAGGAACACGATATGTTCATTGAACCGCTGGTGCTGAAATATATTAACCGCCTCAGCGATTACCTTTTTGTACTGGCCCGGTGGACCGGCCACAAACTGGGCGTGGATGAAATTCCCTGGAAACCCCGGGTATAGAAAATTGCTTAAATTTGTCAAATGTTTACAGGAATCATAGAAACACTAGCA
>JBCNPS010000653.1:0-3562 GCA_039593235.1 Chitinophaga sp.
GGGTGATCGCGCACCGGTACCGGTCAGGGCAAAATGCAAATACAGAAAAAGCGATCGCCTGGAAAAATGGCCTGTTTTATTTTGATGGAGCCACGCTGGCCGAAATCATGCGCCAGATGGAACGTTGGTACGATATAGAAGTAGTGTATGAAAAGGGGATCCCCGATATTGAATTTGAAGGGGAGATGACCAAAGATGTTTCATTGAACGGCTTATTGACAATGCTGAAAAGAACGGATGTACATTTTCGGATTGAAGGCAGGAAACTGATTGTGCAATAAAAACATATCAAATATGCTATACTGCTGCTTTTGAGCGGCATGGCAATAAATACCGGATCAGCTTTTTGAAAAAAAAACCGTCACAGTTTAGGCCTGTGACGGTGGATTAATTCAGCTGGTTCAAAAAACGGTCTGCCAACCACTTTTATTAACAACCAAATCTGTTGCAAATCTATGCAAAAAAAATGCTATTGCCCCCCTGCCCACCCGGGGGAACACCAGGGCATTGCCCAATCCGCCGAAGCCGGATACAGCGGGTCCTTTAAAAAAGGACCGCATGCCAAAATCTTTAAGGTCATGAAATTAACTACCTTACTACTAACTGCCGCTTTTATTCACGCCGCCCAGGCCTCTACTATGGCCCAAAGCGTTACCATCTCCGGCAGGAACATGAGTTTAAAGCAGTTGTTTACTGCTATTAAAAAACAAACGGGCTGTGTGCTGCTTAACCAGAAAGGCGTGCTGGCCGATTCCAGGCCGGTATCGCTGTCTGTTAAAGACCAGCCGCTGGTGCAACTGTTAAATGATATTTTTAAAAACCAGCCATTGGAGTATGTGATCGAAGGCAAAACGATCCTGGTTTCCCGGAAAGCTCCGGCTACTACTCCTGTTAAACCGCCATCTCCTTCCGTATCCGATATAAATGCCCTCATTCCTGTTAAAGGTATTGTCCGTTCTACCGACAGGCAGCCTTTAGCGGGAGTGAACGTGGTAATAACAGGTACAAAGAAAGGTACTACCTCTACGGCTAATGGTTCTTTTTCTATTGATGCCAATACGGGAGATGTAATTAAAATATCTGCCATAGGATTCGCTCCGCTTACCCTTCGCCTTACAGGCGATCGTGTACAGGTAGTGAACGGAGAGCAGGCAGAAAACGGGGGAAGTACTGCTGCAGCTGGCTTCTCAAAACTGGTATCCGGCAATCCTTCGGCGCTCATTATCCAGCTTGCTGTAAGCACTTCACCGATAGATGAAGTGCAGATCACCGCTTACGGTACCACTACCAAAAGATTTAATGCAGGTAACATTACCACCATTTCATCAAAAGAAATAGCAAAGAACCCGGTAAATAATGTAATGGAAGCGTTGCAGGGCAAAGTGCCCGGGTTGTTCATCCAGCAGGTAACCGGTCAGCCGGGAGGCGCCTTTACCATCAGGATGCGCGGCTCCGCCAACCTTACCACCGGCGCCACTCAACCGCTGATCATTGTGGATGGGGTGCGTTTTCCCGGCGGTACCTTACCTCTTTCCACCAATACCTTGTATGGTACACAAAACTTCCTGCAGGGCGGCAGTGGTTTAAACTATATCAATCCAAACGATATTGAAAGCATCGACGTTCTTAAAGATGTGGACGCCACCGCTATCTATGGCTCCTCCGGCGCCTATGGTGTAATTCTCATCACCACTAAAAAATCCAGGTCCACCCATCAATCTTTTAACGCCAACATCTATACGGGTATATCAGTCAACGGTAAAACCACTCCCCTCATGAATACCGAACAATACCTGATGCTGCGCCGCGAAGCACTGAAGAATGATGGCCTGGACGTACCCGCCGGCGATAATGACCTGAACGGTACCTGGCCCACCAACCGCTACACCGACTGGCGCAAGGAATTTATGGGAAAGTCGGCCGCTACTACCAACGCCAATTTCTCTTACAGCGGAGGCGCGCAGAACACTACCTACCTGATCAGCGGAAGCCTTCGCGATATGGGAAATATACAGCGGCACAAAGGATCAAACAGGGATGGTTCGCTCCGGTTTGCATTAAACACGGGCACGGTTAACAATAAGTTTACTATGGGCATTACCGCCACTTACCTCTCCTCAAAAAATGATATGGTGCCGTATGATTTTTCCACCAGTGCGCTTACTCCCCCCAATGCACCACCGGCTTTTAATAAAGACGGCAGCATCAACTGGGCAGCTATTGGTACGGATCTGAACAGCAGCGGTACCGCAAGTAATACGAACAAGTTATATAAAAATGTAACCAACAACCTGCTGGCCAATGCCACCCTTACCTACCGGCCGGTTAAAAAGGTGACCCTTCGCAGTATTTTCGGATATAATACCATTTCAGGAAAAGAACTCATTGGTAATCCCACCACTACCTTTAATCCAACAAACACGCAGGCAGCTACGCAAACAGTAGGTATTCTTCACCAGTACAATACCCGTTCCATCACTATTTCACCGTATGGTGAATTTAATACCCTAATCAGCAGGAAAGGCGATCTAAGCATAAAACTGGGTGGGGAACTGAACAACCAGGTATCCTATTTTGACGACATCACCGGAACCGGGTTTCCTTCTGATGCTTTGCTGAACAACCCATCCGCCGGATCTACGGTAACTACCAATTATAATCTCACTGAATACCGGTCCATCGGTATGTATGGCATTATAAAATTTGTATGGGACGATAAATACATTATAGATATCAATACACGGCGGGATGGGTCTACCAAATTCGGGCCTGGCCGCCGCATCGGGAATTTTGGTTCTGCAGCGCTGGGCTGGATCTTCAGCGGGGAAAAACTGGTCAGGGACAACCTGCCATGGCTCAGCTTTGGTAAGCTAAGAGTGAGCAGCGGCGTAGTAGGCGGCGATGCCATTGGCGACTTCCGCTACCTGGGAACATATAGCGTGATCAATGGCGCCTATGATGGTAAAGTGGGGTTGTCTCCCAACTCGCTTCCCAATCCCCTGCTGAACTGGGAGCGCAATTTTAACTCGGAAGCCGGCCTGGAGCTGGGTTTCTTCAACGACCGGATCACTACCGACGTCAGTTACTATCATAACCGCGCCGGCAACCAGCTGCTGGGACAACCGTTATCCAGTGTAACCGGTTACACCAGTTATACACTGAACTCCGATGCGCTGATCCGTACCAGTGGATGGGAAATCAGCCTGAGCACCACCAATGTTAAAAGCAAAAATTTCAGCTGGTCAACACGGTTCAATATTTCCGTACCAGAGAGTAAGCTACTGCGGCTTCCATCTCAAAGTAACCAAAATTCCAATTACGTGCTGAACAAACCTGTTACCGGTGTATTGCTTTATAAGTACAATGGAGTTAATCCTGAAACGGGCTTCTACAGCTTCACTGATGCCAAGGGCACTGTTTCGGATTTCACCGGCGGATTAACACAGGCAGATAAAACGGAGTTTGTAGATCTTGCCCCGAAATACTTTGGCGGGCTGCAAAACTCCTTTACCTATAAGGGACTGACTGTTGATTTTTCGTTTACTTTTACCAGTCGCACCGG
>JBCNPS010000654.1:0-3559 GCA_039593235.1 Chitinophaga sp.
GTTTTAATGAAGGCGCCGTGACCAGTTCCCTGTAACCGGAAACTTCCGCAAGGCGTAGCAGCATGGTATCAAATACTTCGCCGGCGCCTTCATTAAAACGGAAAAGATGATCAAATGGCGGCGATACCCATATCTCTGCAAAATCCAATGCCGATAATTTCTCCCGGAAAACAGGATCTTCCAGGATAGCATATTCTTCCATATTGTGCTGCGCTACCACTACTCCCTTTACCTGTTTGCAGGCAGGCGGTATCCATAGCCAGGCACGTGGATTATTTTTTCGTATGCCCTTTACCGGTACACTCCATTGCCATTCCTGCGCATGTAACTGCACGCATAAAAAAACAAGGAGTACCATAACAATCAACCTTCCTTTCATGATGGTTCCTTCAGTAAAAATGTAAACTGTGATGATGCATAGTTAACAGCCGTTTTCTTTCCATTCAGGGAAAACACCGCCGGCTCATGCGCACTGAATACACCTATACGCGCATAGGGTTGCCCGCTGAAATGCGCCGTTATATTATTCTTCCCATAACTTACTATACCCGATAATTTCGATAATGATTCATACACCACCTTTTGTTCCTTCCTCACATAACTGCCATAGCCAACAAAAAGATCCTGCAAATCTTCCGGCTTACCGGTGTCCTTATTCTCCGGCCATGTAAACGCAAGCAGGTAGGCATCCGTATCCCATCCTTCCATATTGTTACAACTGTTCAGGTGCATCTTTCTCCCATCTGCCAGCAGGTTCAGGTACACCTTTGTTACTTTTCCGCCCTGCCGGATACGCAGACCAAGATAATCTTTCTCCGCTATGCGTTCAATTTGCGGGATGTTATTATCGTTCGCGGAATCCTTCAGGATAATAGCAGTTACAAACTTTGTTTGCTTCACTTCTTCCGGGTATTGTATAGAGAAATAAGTTTCTTTTTTTGTAAGATCTTTTGCCTGCGGGGCGGTTCTTTCCACCAGCTTCATCTTTTCCGGGAAATCATGATTATAACCTGTTTGTATCAAGGTTTCCGGGAACAGAGGCCTCACCAGCACGGCAGCATTATTATTTTGTATACTGATATCCATTCCTGTTTTGCGGGCCTCTCCACCGGGATGCAGCAGCCATTCAAACTTCCCTGTGTTGTAGGTTTTCACATCATCAATCACGAGGATCACTTTATCCAGCCATAGGTAATGCCTGAAGTTGCGGGTAAAATTCTTCGACGTAGGCCCCGTGGCATCAGACAAAATATACTTGATATGGCCTCCATCCAGCAGGTTGCTGAGATGCCCTTTCTCCGGTGAACCATAATACTGCTGCTCTGCGGGCTGTGCCTGCCCGTTAAACAGGATCACGTTATGCGCCTGGCTCTGGAAAAAATAATCCGCATATTCATCTGAGCTATACCCGCTGTTACCCGGGTCTTTGATGATGGCTTCCCCCTTATGAAATAAAATAAATGAGTTGGCATCTGCATGGGAGTGGTTCCAGGTAAATCCTGATTTAACCCCCAGCATGGTAGCATCCTTTTTCCAGGAATCGCGCAGGGTGGCCCAGCCAATGGTGCTGAAAATTTCCGATGTGGGAAGATCGGGTACAGCAGGCGCTTTGTGCATATCCGGCTGATAGGTGATGCCTATCGGTGTATTTACAGGCAAACCTTCCCGGTGCTGGAATTTTTCTACCTGCGATAAATACCAGAGATTATTGGGATGATGATATCCCATGGCATATAACAACTTCACCGGGCGCTCCCCATCTGCGTTCATACCGCCGTCGCCAAAGTTCAGTGAATACAGGATACCGGCACGCGGATAAGCAACATGCATGAAATAGCCGGGTACCTTATCCAGCACGGGGATCACCGGCGCCTGTTTGCCCGGGTAGGAATTTTCCCAGGCCAGCCGGAAAAATAAATATTCGGATACCCCAAAAGCCGCATAGTTCACGCTCTCATACATAGCGCCTTTCTCGTCCCAGCTTTTGGGTTTGAAATGCAGTTCATCCCCATTAAAGGAAAACCATTCTATCATGGCCTGGTTCACTGTTTCCGCCCAACCGGCGGCGCGCGGCTCATCGTCGAGGATGGCCAATGCCGCCACACCGGCCATTCCTACGCAGGCCGACCACCAGTTATGCCCCATCGAGTTCAGCGAATGGATCCTTTTTTCCGGGAAGATCCAGTCGTTCAGCGCAGGCAATATCCCCATGCGTACCAGGCCGCCGGTAATGATGTTGCGTTCTTCTTTTGTAAGTGTATTCTTTATGGCATCATAACCAACAGCGGTTACCCAGCAGTTATCGGCTGTACTCAGGTCCGAAGTCCATGGCGGATCCCGCTGCATCATGGAAGGATCGGTCCAGGATGGTTTGGAGCACAACTGCAACAAATACGTTTTTATCTTCCCGGCATATTCTTTTTTACCGGTTACCAGGTAGCTCAGCGCCAGGTAATCAATTTTTCCCTTTGCATTCCCGCCTTGCAGTATGGCGTCTGCCTGCTGCAATATTTCGTTCCAGTTGGCGGCAATAAAGGTGTCTGTCTGGATCCGCTGTTTCAACAAGGCTACTTTCTCCGCTGTAAAAAACAAATGCGAACTTTGTTTCGCCGTTTGCGCTGAGGCAATGTAACAGGCAGCAACCATACATACCATCAGCCAACCCGCTCTTAATC
The DNA here is from genome assembly GCA_039593235.1 of Chitinophaga sp. Classification (GTDB taxonomy): domain Bacteria; phylum Bacteroidota; class Bacteroidia; order Chitinophagales; family Chitinophagaceae; genus Chitinophaga. The sequence continues at coordinate 2,676 of JBCNPS010000654.1, forward strand.
TGTTCATGCGTTTAAATTGTTATTTGAATATAATTTCCTACTCCGGGCGTATCCATACCGCCTGCCCGCCGGAAGCCTGCAAGCGTATATCCATCACCGTTGCAGCTGTTACCTTTACCGTTTTGATCCCCACTTTTGTTTTGGTAGCTACTTTGGGATCATCTGTATAAATAGTAGCCAGGTATTTCTTTCCCGGTGTTAAAAAAGACAAGGGCAACCGTTGCGTACGTGCGTTATTGTTAGTAATGGCCCCGATAAACCATTCGGCGCCATTCCTCCTGGCGGTGGTAATAAACTGCCCCGGCGCGCCCTCCAGGATCTTTGTTTCATCCCAGTTGGCAGGTACTTTTTCGAAGAACTCAATCTCCGGTTCATTTTCATACAACGCCGGTTTATCGTACCAGAACAGGGTTTGCAATGGACTGTACATTACCACGCTCAATGCCAGCTGGTGTGCATGTGTTGTCTTTAATCTTTTATCGTAGTAGCAGATGGTGTAATCACCCGGACCGGCTATCATACGGGTAAAGGGCAGTACCGTATTGTGCGTGGCGTCGGGAAACTCTTCATTGCCGCGAATACCTTCTGCCGTGAGGAAATTGGGCCAGGTGCGCTGCTCGCCGGTGGGGCGGTATTCGTCGTGAATATTTACCATGATGTTGTTCTCCGCCGCCTTTTGCAGCTGTTCCTGGATCCAGGTGGTCCACCGGTGCGATCCTACCTGCACAAAACCGAATTTAACCCCCGCTACGCCCCAATCGTGGTACACCCGGTACAGCGAATCCGATTGCGCCAGCAATCCCTGTTGATTTACATACAACCATACGCCTACATTCTTCTCTTTACCATAGGCAATAATACGCGGCATATCCAGCGGGGCCACT
>JBCNPS010000655.1:0-3547 GCA_039593235.1 Chitinophaga sp.
TACAGCAGCCACTCGTGATACTCATAGTTTGTTCGCTGGCAGGTGCCATTTTCAACGGGGTAGTTTCATCTTTTACAAAATCAGACTTTTGGCAGGAAGATGCGAACAATACCAGGAATATGATAACAAGGCCACTTGCTTTCGTTAAAACTCGAAACATAAGGCCTGATGACAATAACCTGGAATAAAGAAAATGTTTCTTTCCGGGAAAAAGGGTTTTGCTTTGCATAAAATGGAAATTGTTAATTGTTAATCAAATGGGTTCTTATAAACTGACTTATCGAAGTTCCTATTGGGTTTTCTAACTCGCGGTATCAACTGCTATGTAGTATGTGTGCTGATTTTGGCTTTTCGTTTATGTGGGTAATCCAAACTAATAATACAGTACCTCGAATAATTGTCCGGAGCATACTAAAAATAAGTAAAGGAATCCATTTTTTATTTTTTTTATGGACAAATATTATCTTGTAAAGAGATATACCTCTATATAATTATTATAATCTTTTCTTAAACCCGGTTCTATAAGTGTTAATTAAATACTGTAAACATATCAATACGCCCTATCGGTAGTATAACGCACCAGTTCTTCCAATGCCGCGCGTACAGGTGAAGCGGGAAAAGTAAAGAGTATGTGGAACGCCTCATCGCGGTAAGCCATCATTTTTTGAGTGGCATAATCGAGCCCGCCGGATTGGTTCACTGTTTCCACTACAAAATTCACTTTGTCTTTATCGGTATGCTGGTGCTTTACAATATGGAGGATCTTTTTCCGCAGCGCGGGGCTGGCATGTTGAACAGTGTAGATAAGCGGCAGCGTTACTTTCTTTTCTTTGATATCATTGCCGGTAGGTTTACCGATGTCGGTTTTGCCATAATCAAACAGGTCGTCTTTCAGCTGGAAGGCCATCCCTACTTTTTGCCCGAAGTTGTGCAGCAGCTGTATGGTTTCGGGGTTATCGCAGGCGGAGGAAGCGCCGGCGGCACAGGCGGCCGCCAGGAAAGAGGCGGTTTTGGCATCTATAAGATCGTAATAGTCTTTCTCTTCAAAGCTCAGTTTATTGGCCTTGGTCATCTGGATAAGCTCTCCTTCTATCATTTGCCGGATGGCGGCAGCGTAGATCTTCAGCAACCCGGGATCATTATTATCCAGCGCCAGCAATACGCCTTTGGTAAAAAGCTGGTCGCCCACCATCACGGATACACGATTTTTCCAGAGGGCATTTACGGAAAAAGCGCTGCGGCGTTTCATGGCGTCGTCTACCATATCGTCGTGCACAAGAGAAGCGGTATGCAGCATTTCTACGAGCAGGGCTGCCCGGTAACTGCCGTCGTTAATAGCGCCACACAGGCGGGCGCACAACAACACGAACATCGGGCGCATCTGCTTCCCTTTATGGGCGGCAATGTCTGCCATGATCCTGTTCAGCAACCCTACATCACTTTGCATGGCTTCATGAAAAATTTCTTCAAACCGTTGTAGTTCGCTACCTATCGTTTCCCGGGCTAGTTGCATATGGTCATCACTAAGAACGGGGCCGAAATTACGATTTTCTGCGGGAAACCGCGATTATCGCGGGGAAGAATGCTCCAGGAAATAATCGAGCCCTATCTTCCCGCCACCATAAATAAACAGGGTAAACAACATTACCAGATAATACAAGGGGATCTCAAACCCATTATCGCCTGCCGCAAAGCCATTGCTCCAATGCACGGTTGCAATGGCCACCAGCATGCTGAACATTAACGGTAACGTAACATACCGCACCCATAATCCCAGGGTAAGTAACAACACACCTGCAGCCTCCGTAATGCCTACCAGGTAAGCGCTCACATACGGTAAAGGAATATGCAGCTGCACAAACCAATCGCCTATACCGTGCATATCGCTCCATTTCATTTTTGCCGGCAGATAAAAACCATAGGCCAGCGTAAGCCGCATCAACAGCAGCGGGATATCTTTCCACGCCTGCAAACGGCGCGCTATTACTGCGTAAGTGCGCATATGTTATGATTGAAAACCAAGCACAAAATGCAGTTCCTGCATGTGCTTTAAAAAAGCAATGGAGTCCGGTTCCAGTGTATCCGTTTCCGTTATATTCAGCTCAGGCGCATAATCCAGTATGTCCCTCACCGTTATACCAAGTGCCAGTTGCTCGGTAAGGAAAGCCAGCCAGGGCGACAGATCCGTGAATTGCACATGCCCGGTTTCCGGGTGGCGGAACAGCAACACAAAATAAACACCCTTATTTTTCAGCAGTTCCTTTGGCTTCGCCAGCAGGTGAACGGGATAGCTGAATGATAACAACCTGTATTCAGGATTCAGCACCAGCGGCGTTTCCAGCCAGTTACCAGAGATATGATAAGCGGGTGCGGGTATATCTTCCATATTATACACTTCCATCTCCGCCCATTCAAAAGCGAGGAGGTCGTTGAGGAAAGGAATACCGTAGGTTTCTTCCCAGTTATGCTCTACTGCGTAGGTATAAAACTCCAGGGGAAGTTTCCATACCTGGTACGACTGGCACGCGTGCCTGGAAAAAAACTCCTTCACCATTTTATTCCACTTCGTGGTAGGAATGTGTTTGAATGCAATGGGAAAGGCATTCTCCATGGTATCATGGATCATGTTAAATACCAGCTGCCGGTAGTGTTTCAGCCGCTGCGGCTTTACGCCGGGCAGCTTTACTTTTTCACCGGTTCTGCAGTAGGCAGAAAAAGTTTGCTGGATATGATAGGTGTCAGGCAACAAGTTCATCTTTCAAATTCCATTGTTTATGACAAATATTTTTCAGTTTCGTTAACTCGCCCTGCAGCTCCGCCATTTCGGGGATATTAAAATCCCTTTCCAGTAAAACCGGTACCGGGTGCAGTCGTTGGATGGTCCATTCAAACAGGTCGTACACCGGGTCTATGATCGGCTCCCCATGGGTATCAATGATAAGGTCAGGCGCTACCTGCTCATGACCGGCCATGTGTATATAGGCTACTTTATCGAGGGGCAGTTGCTGTATAAATGCCTTGGCATCGTACCGGTGATTAAAAGCATTTACATAAATGTTGTTCACATCCAGCAGCAGCTGGCAACCGGATTGCTTTACCACTTCATTAATAAAATCCACTTCGCTCATCTCTGCGGCAACCGGTGTGTAATAAGATACGATTTCCATTACCAGTGGCCGTTGCAGGTAATCCTGCACCTGTTGTATACGGCCGGCAATATGCTTTACGGCGTCCATCCGGAAAGGAATGGGCAGCAGGTCGTACATGTGTGCATTATCACATTTGGAGTAACTGAGATGCTCGGAATAGATCTGCACTTTATACTCCCGGAGAAATGTTTTCACATATTGCAGGAACGATTTGTCCAGTGCCTCAGGGCTGCCGATAGACAGGGACAGGCCGTGGCATAGCACGGGATATTTCTCTACAACGCGGTGCAATACCTTCTTCCAGTATCCGCCGATGTTCATCCAGTTTTCGGGCGCAAACTCTATAAAGTCGGTCCGGATATTCTCGCCACTGATCATTTCTTCCGCAAATTCCCTGC
>JBCNPS010000656.1:0-3547 GCA_039593235.1 Chitinophaga sp.
ACCAGGTTGCCGGCGGTGACCATCGCGCGGCCGGCACGGCCGTCAATCGGCGCGCGCACCTTGGTGAATTCCAGGTTGAGCCGGGCTGCATCCAGGGCCGCCTGCGCGGCCTGCATGGGGTGTGTATACTCTCCATTGGCTTCAGCCCCTTTGCTTGCAGGGTATTTCTCAGTTTATTGAAAACCAGCATTACGCCGTCTTTAACGGCAGCAATATCTGTAGTATTTTCCAATTGCTTCACCGCCCTGTCACTATCATCCAGCACATCCAGCAAAGATATGATAACTTCTTTACTGGCTGTTTGCATCAGCTCTATACGTTCCCGGGCAGTACGTTTACGGTAATTGTCAAATTCCGCCTGTAACCGGAGATATTTATCACGGATCTCACTTACTTCTTTTTCTTTCTTCTCCAGCTCACTCACTTCCTCTGCTTCCGTATTCGTATTCGAACTATTGCTTATATTTTCTTCTGGCATGCTTTCGTTTTCGCTACCAGCGTTAGCCTGACCGTTTGTCTGCATGTCTTTTTCTTTTTCTGTCATAATAAGTAATAATTGTCTGCGCAGGTATCCAGTCAATTTCTTTGCCAACAGCGGTTTTGCCGACAAAAAGGCAGAATTGCAGCGAAAAGCCAAAGGCTAACCGCTAAATAGCTACCTTTGCCCCTCGAAATACGATAAATGACTAAAGTTTTTTTAAAGAAACAGATACAAAACAGGGTGTTACAAGGGCATCCCTGGATTTTCGGCAATGAAGTGGCCGAAATAAAAGGAGATGTAAATGCCGGTGACATTGTAGATGTATATACGCATAAAGGTTTTTTCCTGGGCCGCGGTTATATCAACCCCCAGTCGCAGATCCTGGTAAGATTACTCACCCGCGATAAAAATGAAGAGATCAATCCTCAATTCTTTTACCGTCGCCTTCTGAAATGCTGGGAATACCGGCAGAAACTGGGGTATGTGGAAAACTGCCCCCTGGTATACGGGGAAGCCGATGACCTGCCGGCGCTGGTGATCGATAAGTTCAATGATTACTTTGTTATACAAACGCTTGCCCTGGGGATAGAAAAATGGAAAGATGCCATCGTGGATGCCATCAACCGTATATTTTCACCCAAAGGTATTTACGAAAGAAATGATGTACCTGTAAGGGAACTGGAAGGAATGACCCAGCAGAAAGGCTTTCTCAGTGCGCCTTTCGACACCAACCTAATCATTAATGAAAACGGTTTGAAGTTCCATGTGGATGTGGTGAATGGTCAGAAAACCGGCTATTTCCTGGATCAGCAGGATAACCGCCGCGAGATCCGTCATATTGTAAAGGGCGCCGATGTAATGGAAGCCTTTTGTTATACCGGTACATTCTCCTGCCATGCTGGTTTTTATGGCGCCAAAAGCGTGCTGGGGCTCGATATTTCCGAAACAGCCGTGAACACCGCCCGCAGGAATGCGGAACTGAATAACCTGCAGGATATTTGCCGGTTCCAGGCCGTAAATGCGTTTGACCAGCTGAAGCAGTGGACAAAAGAAGAGAAGAAATTCGATGTGGTAATACTGGATCCACCTGCCTTTACCAAAAGCCGTGAGAATATCTCCAAAGCCGTAACCGGTTATAAGGAAATTAACCTTCGTGGGATGAAACTGCTGAAACCCGGGGGCTTCCTGGTAACGGCTTCCTGCACTAACCTGGTATCGCCGGATCTTTTCCTGCAAACCATTGACGCCGCCGCAAAGGATGCGAAGAAAAGACTGCGCCAGGTAACATTCCAGACACAGGCACAGGATCATCCTATCCTGAGAAATATTGAGAATACCACTTACCTGAAATTCCTCATTGTAGAAGTTTCCTGATAAGGACAGCTATTAAAAAAGGAAAAGTCACGATGTAAACCGTGACTTTTCCTTTTTATTTTGATGCCAGATATATCTACTTTACAACATTGAACTTACCGGATTCCACGAGGTTACCGCGCTGGTCCCGTAACTGGAAAATGTATAAACCGTTATAATAATTATCAAGACTTACCGTTGTTTTAGAACTGATGCCTTTTAACTGATCTATTTTTTTTCCAAGGAAATTATATACAATAAGATCGTATAAGCGATCGTTATTATGTTGTTGAACTTCAAATGTTATGACGGTTGTAGCGGGATTGGGATATAGCTTCACAATTTTGCTACCCCCCTCCGTGTTTGGTAGGGATTTATCGCTTTGAGCCTTACCTATGCTGGTAAAAAGGCTGAAAACCATTATGAGAATCAGGGTAGAGGTTTTCCACATAGTATTATAAAAATAAAGTTTTTTTCAAATATTTCCTAATTTTTGTTTGATAATCCGGCTCAATCTGAGCCCGCATGTTCGTACATAAAAATAACAAACCACAGGCCATTTTGTTAGCTTTTCCACATATTTTATGTAATTTTTAACGCTTGAAAGTTTATTTTCATAAATAATTGATTTATAATAGTTTAAAATCTGGGACAGTTTACGCTTTCCAGTGTTGAGTTCCGGCTGTTCAGGAATCCCTTGAAAACCAGTGAAATTTCGAAGCCGCCAAAGGTCTGGCTGGCAGTTCTCAGTTTTGAAATATTGGTGTCGTAACTCATTCCTACCTCGTATTTATCCATATCAATTTTGATGGTGGGGATAATGGCATCGTTCCATCTGAGGAAGAGCCCGCCATAAATAGCCCGGGTCGATTCCAGGCCCTGATCCATTAATCCATACCCGATCAATGCACCGCCAATATATTCCGAGTAGGTGCCCTGGTGCAACTGGTTGTAATGTGCAATCACTTTCACTCTTTCATCTACCGGTATTGTAATACCCGCATTAAACGTGAGCTTTGGTTGCAGTTCAATATTCTGATCGTTGTAGAAAGATATTTTAGCGCGGTTAAAATGAAAGTAACCGGCTCCGATAAAATAATTTACATCTTCACCAATTACACTGTTGTAACTCAGTCCCACGCCGGCATCCAGGTAGCTATAGCCTTTCAGCGCCAGTTTGCCTTCTTCTCCTGTAGCGCTGGCCGGATCAAAGCGCCCGTTGGTGTACTGGTTGTTGAAGGTCATATTGGTAGGATCGAATTGCCGCTGTACAAATCCGCCCATGAAGCCCATGGAAAGGAAACTGCTTTTATCTTCATTAAGGGATTTGTGATAGTTGATGGCCGGGAAGATCTGCGTAGACTGCAGTTTGGACGTTCCTGCACGATCGTACGTGACCTGTAACCCCGTGGTCACATAATCGTTGCTGCGACCAACGGGGAATTTTATTTCACCGCTTACCGTGCCGGTTTGATAGGGAATGGTAACGCTGTTCCACTGGTTGCGGTACACAGCCTGTACGCGCACATCGCCATTGAAAATGCCTATCAGCGCAGGATTGCGGAGAATAGGCGTTTCATAGAACTGCGAAAGATGTATATCCTGGGCATACAGTGGTGTTGCATACGTGATGCAAACGGCGGCCAGTAATACACGGTATATGGTTTTCATGTTAGCCAGGTTAAATAATTATCTGAGTAATGTTACGTTGCC
>JBCNPS010000657.1:0-3460 GCA_039593235.1 Chitinophaga sp.
TTGATAAATACGGTGAATCCGTAAGTTAATTTTGTATTAGTTTCCGATGAAATATAGGAGGTACCGGCAGGCAGTATGCCTTGCACATGTATTTGGTATTGCCTGCACACGGCACAAGCTCCCGCGGGGCAGGTCTTCCGCTCATATCTCTCCCCCAATCCTTTAAAAATCCAAAAGAAAAAATCCTGCTAATCAGCAAAATCAGCATAATCCTGTTCCAGGACAATTTTCCCGCCGAAGGCGGGGCCGGAGTTAAATAGTGTCAGGGATGAAATGGGGATCGTTTCCCGGATCCATTGGAATATAGATCCGTTCCCATTCGTTGCCGTCGGTTACTTCCCAGGTGTGGCCGGGGCCGCCGGTGTCTTCAGCAATGAGGATAATGCCGGGTTCCAGGATAAAGGTATTGCCATTGGTGACGGTGAATTTGAGGCGGCCTTTCAGCGTTACCACAAACTGCCGGCGGGGCGCCGGGTGGGGAATATTTTCAAGATCGCCGGTGCCTGTTTGGCAAAAGAAGTAGCTTGCATCAATTTTGTTCCGGGTTTGGATCTTGCCGGTTTCAAAAGAGCAGTCCGTTTCGTTGGTGTTGAATAGTCTTATTGCCCTGATATATGTTGATTCGTTGTCCGTTGCTGCCATGTGATGGGTTTATTGTTTTTTCTTTGCCGGTTTCTTTGGTATTTCCTGTTGAAAATCTTCTGCTGATTTGGGCTGGGTCATGCTTTTCTTCTTCTGATCCAGCGGTTGCGGTGTGGGAGCGCCTTTTCCCAATGGGATGGCATCATGGAAAATTTTATTGACGTGCATCCACTTGCCTGCCTGCCATTTGAAGCCTTCGTAATCCATATCGGTTACATAGGTGAATTTTTTCATAGGCTCATTGGTTTCAGATATGAGGTGATCGAATACGATCATATCCAGTTCCTTATTGTAATTGAGCGTAGCGGTGCTTTCCTTTTTGTATTCAATGATAAAGCGGTTACGGGTAGGTTTGGGGGTGCTGTCTTCCGCAAAACTGAAAAAGGGGCCGCCCAGTACGGGGGCGCCGTTTTTGAAAGTCAGCATTTCCACTATTTTCTTCTGGCTGCGGGGATTGTTGGCGTCCCAGCCAAAGAGGGTATAATATTCTTTATTAAAGTAATGCCGGTGAACGATATTATAATACAGGCAGCCGTACCAGGATTTATTGTCGGTGATGGTATCGGTGTTGCTCATGTAATCGGAGGCGTCGAACAAGGGGAAGAGCTTAAGCTGCCCGTCGGCGGTATTCATTTGTATGGCGCCATAATGCCGGTAGAAGCCGTTTTCTCCTTCCAGGGCCCAGGTAAAGATCCGGAAGGTACTGTCTTGCGGATACTGGATAGATATTGTTCTCAGGGAATCGAACCGGAAGCGGAAAGAGTATTTTGTTTTCAGTGTTCTCACCAGCAGGGGAATGAAAGCTTCTGTGGCGCGTTGCCGGCCGTCGTCGCCTTTGCCGCTGAAGATATCTTCACTGAGTACCTGCAGCGTGTCCTGGTTAAGGTGCAGCTGTTTTATGCCTGCCGCGTCCGGCTGCTGGGCGAGCGCCAGCAGGGAAGTAAAGACCAGGAGCAGTGACAGTAATGGTTTTTTTGCCATATCTATTATACGGTTACGGCTTATAATTATTGTACAGCCTGCGCAAACTGCAGCAGGTTTTGATATCGCTGATCGATCAGTGGATGGGGGAACGGTGTTTCAGGACGGGTAGAAGGGATAAACACAGTTTGCATGCCCAGGCTTTTCCCGAACTGCATGTCGCTTAACGTATTGCCTACCATTACGGAAGTGTTAAAATCAATAGCCGGGAAATCCTGCTTAGCCTGTAAACCCATACCAGTGGCTGGTTTGCGGCATGGACTGCTGCTATCCGTATCCGGGCAAAAATAAATAGCGTCAATTTTGCCGCCGCTTTCTTCAATTTGCTGCAGCATTTGCGCGTGAATTTCCTGTAGTCCTTCCGTAGTGAGCAGCCCCCTGCCGATGCAGCGCTGGTTGGTGATCACAATAATGCGTTCAAAACGTTCCGCGAGTAGGGGCATAGCAGACAACACGCCTTCACTAAAATGAAACATATCCGGCCGGAGTACGTACCCGTCGCGGATTTCATCGTTAATTACACCGTCTCTGTCGAGGAATAGGGTCATGATACCAATACATTTTTTGCTGCTTCGTAATCTTCCGGGATCCCGATATCAATGAAATAGGTGTTGCTGATAAAGCCGTATAATTTCCCGGCCTGTGCGCCAGGCTCCAGTACTTCTTTCTCAAAAGAGAATTTCTCCGGGAGCGACAGGCTTTGCAGGAATCCTGCGGAGGTCCGGTAAATGCCGCCATTGATCAGTCCTTCTTCCATGAATTTCTTTTCATGAAAACGGGTGATCTGCTGGTGTTCATCCAGCTGGATGCTGCCGTAGCGGTCGAACTGCTGCATGGGTTTCAACGCCAGCGACAGGGGGCTTTGATGCGACTGGTGAAAATTATTAAAGGCCGCCAGGTTTACATCAAAATAGGTATCACCATTAACAATAAAAATTTCGTTGCCTTTCACTGCCTGCAATGCGTTGATGATACCGCCACCGGTGCCCAGCGGCTCCGGTTCTACGGTAAAGGATACACGCAAAGGGAGTGCGATGCTGTTGCACCAGCTGATCACCTGTTCAGAAAGGTAGCCGAGCGAAAGCACCGCATGTTGAATGCCTTGTTTATGCAGGTATTGCAGCAGGTAATATAAAAAGGGATGTGCGCCCAGGGGAGCCATGCATTTTGGCTTGTCGGCCACCACGCTTCTGAGGCGGGTACCGAGGCCCCCGGCGAGTACAATACATTCTCCCGTCATGCGCCAAACAGGTTGTTTTCTACTATTTCACAAATAATATGTCCCACGGTAATATGCGCTTCCTGTATACGGGGCGTATCAGTAGAAGGGATATTGATGAGGTAATCGCTTCCTTCCTTCATTTTCCCTCCGGTGCTGCCGGTCATGCTAACCACTATCATTCCCTGTTCCTTCGCTACTTTCATGGCTTCCAGGATATTGGTGGAGTTACCGGAGGTAGAAATGCCTACCAGCACATCGCCTTCACGGCCAATGCCTCTCAGGATGCGGGCGTATACCTGGTCGTAGCCATAATCGTTGCCCACTGCCGTCATGTAAGAGGTATTGCAATGCAGCGCCTCCGCATATAATGGCATACGGTCTTTATAAAACCGGCCGGAAAATTCTGCGGCCAGGTGTTGTGCATCTGCCGCACTGCCGCCGTTGCCGCAAAAAAGTACTTTATGATCGGTTTGCAGGCTATGTGTAATGACTTCCGCCACCAGTTTGATCGTATTCAACAACGGTTCATCCTGGCAGATGGCTTCCTTCACAGCGATGCTTTCCCGGATCTTATTGGCAATAAATTGTTTCATCAGCAGAAATTTTTGATTTGTT
>JBCNPS010000658.1:0-3517 GCA_039593235.1 Chitinophaga sp.
GGGAGGGATATTTCGAGATACGGCCCAATCCTGCCGGCCCGTTTATCGTAGAATCCGGAAAACTGAAAACAACTGTATTGGGAACCGCATTTAACATAAAAACCCTGAACGGAGGCAACGAGATTATTGTAACGGTTACCACGGGGAAGGTGAGCGTAGCAGATGAACATAAAATACTGGGAGTTCTTGCGCCCAATGAACAAATGATTTTTCATATCGATGATAAAAAGCCGGACCTGGTAAAAGTAGCCGCCGAAGAAATTGTACAATGGCAGAAAAATGACCTGTTCTTTGAAAACATTACGATGGAGCAGGCAGCCGCGATACTTTCTCAAAAGTTCAATGTTAAGATCACCTTTTTTAACGATCAGGGGAAAAATTGCCGCTTTACAGCCACCTTCCTGAAAGGAGAAAGTCTTGATGAAATCCTGAAGGTCATTACTTCCTTCAACGATGCAGAATATAAGATCTTACCGGGGGAAATTATGATCTCCGGGAAAAATTGTAATAATTAAAAATCAGTAATCAACCAATTCACAAACCAACCAGTAGATCCACCAGTAACTGGTAATTAATCATTATTAACCAAAAGATGAGGAAAGAATTGTATCACATGCGTATCTGACAGAAACTCCCTGTCGCTAAACAGGGAGCTGTAATTGTTTTGCTCCAACGCTAATTGGAGCAGATTGTTAAACAATTTGGAGAATCATTTAAACATTTAAAATTATGAAATTTTCTGCAAAACCAGCAGAGGGAGGAAAAGTCTGTCCAGACCTTCCCGCTTTTAGTAACTCACGAAATGTAATTCGTCAGATTATGCGTTTAAGCCTGATTACAGCTATTATCACCTTTACAACTGTTCAACTGATATCGGCTACACCCGGCAACGGGCAAAGCACTTCGAGGGTGGAAGTGATGGTGGAACTTCAAAATGAGTCCGTTTTTTCAGCCATTAAAAAAATAGAACAACAAACTGATTTCCGGTTTGTATACCGCAATAAAGATCTTTCCGGTCTTAAAGATGTCAGTCTTCCGCTCGGTAAGCACTCGGTTAAAGAACTCCTGGACCTGCTCTTTGATCCGAAAGATTTCAGGATAACAGAGTTAAACAATAAGATTTTAATTTCTCCCTTAGAGAAAACAACTGCTCTCACAACACAGGACATCCGGGTATCCGGGATTGTGGTGGATGAAAGCGGTGATCCTATCCCAGGGGTTACTGTAAGAGTGAAAAATAACAACTATACAAGTACCGCTACTGATCAAAACGGGCAGTTTCACCTCGCGGTGCCCGAGGCTGGCAGCAAGGTGCTCATCTTTAGCTATATCGGCTATAAAACCAGGGAGATCGAACTGGGCAACCAAACCGCTGTCAAAGTAGTGCTTTCCCCGCTTGCAGGAAGCCTGAATGAGGTGGTAGTGATCGGTTACGGTACTTCCACCCGCAAAGACCTTACCGGTTCCATCGCCAGGGTAGACTCCAAAACCATACAGGAGCAACCCGTTGGTAATGTGATCAATGCTTTGCAGGGCCGGATGGCTGGTGTGGAAGTATCCCAGTCCAACGGCCTGCCGGGTTCCGGAACTTCCATCAAAATACGCGGGCAATATTCTATTAATAGTGGGGTAGAACCACTGTACGTGGTAGATGGCGTTCCATTCAATTTCAGTTTGAGCGTTTATCAAACAGGCTCCAATGGCACCGTGAACCCGCTGAATAGTTTAAACCCCGGCGATATTGAAAGCATCGATGTGCTGAAAGATGGAGATGCCACCGCTATTTACGGCGCCAGGGGAGGAAACGGCGTTATTTTGATCACTACTAAAAAAGGAAAAGCCGGTAAAACCAGGCTGGACCTCAATGTAAACTCCGGCATGGGCAAAGTGGGCAATAAAATTAATATGCTAAATGGAGAACAATACCTGGCATTACGTAAAGAAGCCTTTGCCAATGATAATGTAGCGCCCACTACAGCCAATGCACCGGACCTTACCACCTGGAGCCAAACGAAATTCAGAAACTGGCAGGACGACCTGTTAGGCGGTAACGCACGTTACACCGATGCACAGGGAACCCTGAGCGGTGGCAATGAGGATACTCATTTTGCTTTCAGTACCGGCTACCACCGGGAAGGAACTGTTTTCCCGGGAAGCTTTGCAGAAGACAGGATCTCCGCAAGACTTAACGTGGATCACACTTCAAAAGACAAAAGGTTTTATGCGTTAATATCCGCCGCTTATTCCTATGATAAAAATAATTTGCCAACAAGGGATCTGAGCAGCTATTATAATCTTGCTCCTAACTATGATCCTTATACGGCTACAGGCGCATTCAACTTTTCCCCACTTATCCAGTATAACCCGTATGCCTTGCTGGCGCAGAAATACAACGCGGCTACAGCTAACCTCATTGGCAACATGAACCTGAGATACCGGATATTGCCCGGATTGAGCATAAAAGCAAACCTGGGATATACGGCGTTGAATTTTGATCAGAATATGCAGCTCCCCGCATCAACAGTGAACCCGTCGTACAACGCTGCGATCAGCAGCGCGATCTTTGGAGCCACCTCCGCAAGATCCTATATTGCGGAGCCTCAACTGGAATACATAAAAGATCTTGGAAAAGGCAAACTGACTGCTTTACTTGGAACTACTTTCCAGTCCAATACCAGCATCTCCAATAACACCACCGGTACCAACTACAGTAACGACGCCTTGTTGGGTAGTATGGCTGCTGCAGGAGCGCTTTCTGCCAGAACTACCTACGATAATTATAAATTCACCTCCGTTTTTGGAAGAGTTACCTACAACTGGCAGGGAAAATATATCCTGAACGGAACCATGAGAAGAGACGGGTCTTCCCGTTTCGGATTGAATAATCAATTTGGTAATTTCGGCGCCATTGGTGCAGCATGGGTGTTTTCAGAAGAACAGTTTGTGAAGGAGCATCTTTCTTTCCTGAGCTTTGGTAAATTACGCGGAAGCTATGGTGTTACGGGTAATGACCAAATAGCCAATTACCAGAATCTCTCTACCTACGCTGCCAGCGGATCTACCAGCGGCTACCAGGGAATAACGGTACAAAACCCGTCAAGACTGGCCAACCCGGACATTCAGTGGGAAAGTAACAAAAAAGCAGAACTGGCCCTGGAACTGGGCTTCCTGAAAGACAGGATACAGTTTTCTGCCGCTGCTTACCGGAATAGAGTCGGCAACCAGCTGTTATATATTTCAACACCCGGACAGGTAGGCTTTTCCAGCTATCTTGGCAATTTCCCCGCTACTATACAGGCACAGGGACTGGAATTTGAACTGAATACGAAGAATATCGAAAGAAATGATTTCAGGTGGTCTACTTCATTCAATTTCACGATCAACCGTTCCAAAATTACCAAATTTGATAACCTCGCCAGTTTAAGTTTCTATGCCAACCAGTTTATGGTAGGCTACCCCGTGCCATTCAGCCGGCAGTATATTTTCAATGGGATAGACCCCGCCACCGGGATGATTA
>JBCNPS010000659.1:0-3516 GCA_039593235.1 Chitinophaga sp.
TCGTGCGCCTGCGTGTCGCTGGCCATGCAAAAGATGAAAGCGGTGTTATCCGTGGCATTATCGTGGAAAGAGGCATGGAAGGCTTTACCACACCCGAAACCAAAGGGAAGTGGAGTTTACGCGCCAGCGCTACCGGGGAACTGGTATTTGATAATGTGAAAGTGCCGAAGGAGAATATCCTGCCGGAAGCGCGCGGTTTAAAAGGGCCTTTAACCTGCCTTTCTTCCGCCCGTTACGGGATTGCCTGGGGAGTAATAGGCGCTGCGATGGATTGCTACGATACGGCTCTCAGATATGCCAAAGAACGTATCCAGTTCGACCGGCCCATTGGCGGATTTCAGCTTACGCAGAAGAAACTGGCGGAAATGATCACTGAAATCACCAAAGCACAGTTGCTCAACTGGCGCCTGGGTGTTTTGAAAAATGAAGGGAAAGCAACAGCGGCGCAAATTTCAATGGCCAAGCGCAATTCCTGCGAGGTAGCCGCTAATATTGCCCGTAATGCGCGCACTATCCTGGGGGGAATGGGTATCACCGGCGAATTTCCGGTGATGCGGCATATGATGAACCTGGAAAGCGTAATGACCTACGAAGGAACACACGAAATACATTTACTGATCACCGGTATGGATATTACCGGTTTAGACGCATTTAAATAGCAGCCGGGCAACTGCCGGGCTCATTGCCAACAATTACATGAAACAGTTTTTTTTCCTGGCCGCCCTGCTGTGGGGCGCCAATACCCGGGCGCAGCAGGCGCCTGCACTGAAGCTCGTTACCTGCGAAGGGAAAGCACAGGGCACTTACTACATTGTAAAATATTTATCGGCCGATACAACGTCAATGGATAAACGTATCGATTCCCTGTTTGCGGTGATCGACCAGTCGTTGTCGCTGTATAAGCCCGGATCGGCCATTAACCGGTTCAATGAAACCGGTCATATCACCATGGATGCGCACATGAAAGCGGTGATACAGCAAGCGCTGTTTACCAGCAAAGCCACCAACGGATTATTTGATATTACCGTGAAACCGCTGGTATACCTGTGGGGATTTGGCGTTACCAAACCATCGTTTAAAGGAGTGCCGCCAACAGATAGCATCAAAGCCGCCATGTCGTATATTGGTTACCGTTATCTCCGTGTAAAAGGCAACCAGTTGTATGCTGCAAAGAAAGGGGTACAGATAGATTGCAATGGAATTGCCCAGGGATATACGGTGGATGTGATCGGGCAGTTTTTGTCACAGCAGGGAATAAACAATTACCTGGTAGATGTAGGCGGCGAACTATGTGCAAAAGGACATAATCATCAGCACAAAACATGGAGTGTGGGAATAGAAAGGCCGTCGCCCGGCGATACTTCGTATGAGCCGGTACAGGGGCTGGTACGGCTTCCGGATAAAGGGATTGCCACCAGCGGAAATTACCGCCGTTTTTTTGACCAGGGACGCACACGTTTTGCGCATACCATTCACCCGTTAACCGGGATAGCGTTGCATAATAATATTATCAGCGTTACGGTGATTGCGAAGGATTGTTTTACTGCAGATGCTTTTGATAACCCACTTATTTTGATGGGTGTGGAGAAGGGGCTTGCTTATATAGAACAACACCCGGAATATGGACTGGAAGCAGTTTATATTTATAAAGATAAAGATGGCGGCATTAAAGAAGCCTTCAGTAAAGGCTTTAAGGCTTACATGCAATTCTAAAAAAATGTCCCGTTCGCTGGTTCACGAACGGGACTCACTCTCACGCTTTCTTTCTTAGAATATGGACACAAATGGATTTAATTCAGTGAGAATTTCAACCCAATATTTCCCTGAACAGTATTATAATTGGTAATGTCGCCATATTTATAAGGCGCATAGTTGTACCGCACATTGGCATTGAACATCAATGGTGAAGCCTTGCCAAAAGGTACGTTGATGCCTATTTCCGGGCTAACCAGGAACTGCCAGCTGTTATCTTTCTCCACAAATTCACCCCAGTATTTTTCATAGTTCATATTTGCCGTACCAACACCTACGGTGGCATATGGAATGACCGCTGCAGATGGTTTGGTGAATGCGTAGCTTACGGTAGCCTGGATAGGAATTACCTGTAGGGTACGCGACTGAACGGCAGAAACATCTCCCTGTTTATCGGGGTATACTGCGCGCGGAAGCCGCTGGTAAAAATCCTGGAACCCGGAGCGTAATCCTACGGACCACTGATCGTTCAGCTGATATTGTAATCCTGCGCTCCAGCCACGGAAGCTGGTTTTGTCGGTATAATCCTTTAATGAACCCAGGGGTTGTGCAATGGAATAATTCACATCTACGGATAATGGCGGACGAACCTGTGCAGATACAGCCTGTGCGGCAAAACATCCTGCAAAAATCAATATCCAGTTTCTTATCTTTTTCATTTTCCTGTCAGTTTAAAAGTTCTCAATCAACATTAATTAGCGGTTTTACTCAGGTAGGCAGATTGGGCAAAAGATGCCTGCACCATGGAATCGATGTTACCGGTGCTCCATACGCCTGAACCGCGCCATAATGCATTCCAGACAGCTGTGTATTTGTTGTTCTTCGGATTTTTGAGATCGAACAAGTCAATGGCTACCTGTTTTTCATTTACCTGGTACACTGTGTAATAAGAGGGCCAGTACCAGCCGCCGCCGGGATATCCCCAGTAACCGGGATCCCAGTAGCCGCCACCGCCCCACCATCCCGGGTTCCAGGAGATGTTGGTGTAGGAGTTATCGATACGTGTGAGGTTCACTGCCAGGTCGGGTTTGGCAGCTTTGTTCACTAATGTGTAACCCCGTTGCTGCATGGCTGCTGTTACAGATGCAATTAATTTCTGATCGTAGTCAGTCAGCGCTTTTTTAGCCGAATCACTTGTTCGCGTTAACACAGCCACTGAGTCTACTATGCTAAAAGTGGAATATGAGGTGAAATTGGCGGTGCTGTCGTGGTTGGTGATGTAGATCCTTGACTCTTCATTAGTCATATCTTTCAGGGGATCTTTACGACAGCTACTGAATGAAACCATCGCTACCACTGCGGCAGCGGCACTGAATAAAAACAATGTTCTTTTCATGTCCTAGCGTATTAGTTTAAAAAAATAAATCTACGGGCTAACGATCATGGACCAGTCAGGTTGGTGTCCTGACAATTCCGTTTCCGTGTATGTATCTTGAACGGATTAGATGGTTGATTGTTACAGAAAGTTTATCAGTGTAGTGTTAAGGAAATCCTAAAGTGGAAGAAGGGTTAACAGTAACAATAATTAATGTAGTGGATTAAATTAATATAGATCTCTTTTCTAATGCCGTTTTTAACTGCTCAGGATCTTCAAACAAGATAGTATCGATACCAAACTCACGTGCTGCTTTTACATTACGTAAATTATCATTACAACAAAGAGAGAATACACACTGCATAGAATCCTGCGGGCCATTGACCGCAATACGCTGGTTACTAAGCTTGAAGAAAATGATATATGCGGGCAAAACGAGAAGCTGATCT
>JBCNPS010000066.1:0-18818 GCA_039593235.1 Chitinophaga sp.
TATTATCAATGAGTCCGCATTGAAAATAATGAAGTTTAAGGACCCGCTGGGGAAAACGGTTAGCGACCTGGGGGTCGACTGGCATATTGTAGGGGTTATCAAAGACTTTATTCTTACCAATCCCTACGAACCCACCAACCCCCTGCTGATATGCGGTGCGAAAAGCCGGTTTATGACCTTTAACGTAATGCAGATAAAACTGAACGGGAATAATTCCACCACAAAAAACCTGGACAAGGCCGCTGCCATTTTCAAAAAATATAACCCCGACTATCCTTTCGATGCAAAATTTGTAGATGAAGCGTATGCCAGCAAATTTGAAAGCGAAAAGCTCCAGGGCCAACTGGCAGGTTTGTTTGCCGGGCTCACTATATTTATTTCCTGTCTTGGTTTATTTGGACTGGCCACCTATGTAGCAGAAAACAGGGTGAAGGAAATTGGCATCCGGAAAATACTGGGTGCCTCTGTAACAGGTATCACTACGTTATTGTCGAAAGATTTTGTAAAGCTGGTGATGGTTTCTTTCCTGATAGCGGCGCCCATGGCCTGGTGGGGCATGCATAAATGGTTGCAGCATTATACTTACCGGGTGAACATTGAATGGTGGGTGTTTGCATTGGCTGCTTTCCTTTCTGTAATGATTGCATTGCTGACGGTAAGTTACCAATCGATCAGGGCGGCTATTTCCAACCCGGTGAAAAGTTTGAGAGCGGAGTAAGTTTTTTCATCCTGTCTCCCCCGGGCGTTCCGGCCCGGAGGAGATGAATGTTTTATAAAGAGATCATTATTTCTTTTGCTGTGCGAGGAAACTAACCAGTGATGCAAACTCGTCGTACGACAATGCGTTGGCAAGACCGGTTGGCATCATAGATGTTTTCATTTCCTTACGGCTCAGGATATCGGCTGCATTCACCGTGTATACTTCTCCTGCAATATCTCTCATTACCACTTTAGTGGCTGTTTCTTCTGTAATAAATCCAACATAGGTCTTATTACCTTTCGCGGTAACGGTTACGGTGGCAAATCCCTGTGAAATAGAAGCATTGGGTTTAAGGATAGATTCGGCGATGCGCTCACGGTTCATGATAGATCCGATCTGTCCCATGAAAGGCCCTTTCATTTTTTCGCTTCTGCTGAGGCTATGACAGGCAATACAACCCTGGTTGGTGAACAATACCCTTCCTTTGGCTGCATCTCCCTTTAGCTGTTTCACGGCCAGCAGCACATCTTCGATAGATGACTTACCCACCTGTCCTTTCTTACTCTTAATTTTCTCCAGGTCCACTTTAGGTTCTTTCGCGGCAACGGGTTCGGCTTTTTTCAACGGCGCAAATGCAGCGATCTCCATCCTGTTACGGGCGTCAAGATCCCTGAAAAGCGGCATGCGAGCCGGGTTTGTGGCTTCCTTCTTCATAAATTTCTCAATCACCGGCGATCCTGCCCAAAGTACAGCTTTGTAATACGGGCCATGTGAATCCGGCCGGGTTCCCCACCACCAGGATGCGTCATAGGCGTCTTCTTTCCTGTACAGGCGGGCCAGTGTAACCAGGATCTGCTTCTTCAGCTTTTCGTCTTTCGACTGTTTATAGTCAGCAATTAACCCATCCACTGCCTTTTCCTCGTGCATATAGCGTAAGGTCCATAATGCAAGGGTGGCATTGGGACCGTTAATGGCCGATACAGCAGCATCAACTGCATTCAGCGCCACAAGGGCGCGTACTGCCAGGTGAGGCAATACAATGGCAGCGTTAGGCGTAGCATGCGGACCTTCCTTATCTTTCGCAGGCGCCACAAATGAGGCAGGCACTTTGGTTTGCAGTAAGGCGGTAGCAGCTTCTATACGACCTAAACGTCCCAGTCCTACTATGGCTGCGGCGTGAACCCGTGGGGATGGATCTTTCAGCGCATCCAGGAAAGGTTGCTCCGGCACATCCGCAAGAATAGCTTTACGATCTGCCAGGGCGCGCAATGCGTGTTCCTTCACAGACGGGTCTTTTGTAAGCTCCAGTAAGGCTGCAATACCGTCTTTCCCCGTGGCCTGTGCATAAGTGTAGAGGCCGGCTAAGCGGGCGTATAACGGCAACTGCGCATCTGATGCTATTTTCAGGGTAGCAGCAATTCCTTGCTGGTCGGCACGGTGAAGCAGCTCCTGCGACGCATTTAACCGCGCCACCGCACTGGCGGATTGAAGCAGGTTCACCAGTTCTTCCACCGGTGCTTTAGCCAGATCCGGGAAAGCTTTATAGGTCCAGTTATTAGGCACTGCCCTCACCACAAAGCCGATGGTATCGCTACCGGAATAACCGGCGCCATCCCATGCAGAGAGGTAAAGCCGGCCAGACCCATCAACATCCAGGTCGGTGATCTGGGGCAATGCGATGAAATCTTCTTCTTTTTGTGTGAAGGTTGGACCATCAGGCTTTACCCTGTGAATGTAAAGCATGCTTCTTCCCCAATCCGCCATCATCGGCACATTGTTATATTTCTCCGGCCAGCCTGGTTCCGACATAAATAAAGCGCCTGTACCGGAGCCGCCGCCGAGGTCTGCCAGGGCTGGTAATATTTCGTCCGTAAAATGCTGGAACAATACAGGATACCCGTATTCCCCTGATTGGATATGATGAGAGAAACGCACATTCCATCCTCCGCCATCATTGGTATTTTCCCTTGTAAACACATTCATGTACGGGTCAATGGCTACATCATATACATTGCGGGTGCCGTGGGTAAAGATCTCCATTTCGGTGCCATCGGGGCGTACCCTTACGATGCCTCCGCCTAGCATGGTTAACTTTTTACCGGAACGGTCGGTAGCGTCATGAAATCCAAAGTCGCCCACCGCAATATAGATCCAGCCATCAATACCCATGCGGATACCATTGGTAGCATGGTCCGTTCCACGTTCCTGGATGTATTTGGTGTTGCTCAAATGCTCAACGAGCGGCCTGGGAGGACCATCGGCCTTTCCATCGCCATCTTTATCTTCAAAAACCACCAGGGCCATTCCCGTGGCTTTACCTGTTTCATTGGAAAATGTGGTGTGCAATACAAACACCTGGTTGCCCATTACAATGATGCCCCGCGGGTTGTCGACTGTGGCAAATTCGATATGCTCATCCATTTTACCATCATTGTCTTTGTCGATCAGCTTCAGGATCCGGCCTTTACCCGGATCTTTACCAAGAGAACCTATCATGTCCACCCCCACAAACACTTCCCCTGTTGGCGCTACTGCCAGGCAGGCGGGACTGGGTGTAACGGCGGGGCCGGAAAATTTTGTGATATTTAATTCAGCGGGGGCTGTCTGGGAATACCCTGAAAACGGTTTTACTACAATAAGCGCTGTAAGGGAACAGATCAGCTTAAGTGGAAATTTAATCATTTAATTGCGGCTTGTTTAAAATCGTATAACTATAACTAAGTGTGTGAATAGCTGATCAAGATATAAAAAATAAATTTCCATACCGGAAATAATTCTTTAAACGGTTAGCTGATAAGCGGATAGGATCCGTTGATCATTGCCGGCGGCGGTTGTTGCGAAAAATATTGTATTATGAAATAAATTATGCTATATTTAAGTACTATATTCACGTGAGTTAACCGGATTGAAAACGTTAGTAAAGCAATAAGATATTCCAGGTGCCTGGCTTGCTGTAGTAAATGCGCCCGGAATCATTCCACGAACCTTGGTTCTAACCCGTAGTTGTTGAAGAAATACCAGACGCTAATCCTCTTTTGGTAATAAGTATATCCATGATGCCCACGTATTATTCTGACAAGGTAGTGCTGCTACATGAGCTTCACGTAAGGAAAACAGAGAGCGTAACTGCTGCCTGTGCTGAACAGGAGAATCACAGTCATTCATCGGCATAGTGTTACCACTATACCCGCTGCTTACTTTCTTCTTTTCTGACAACTTTCGCTCTGTAAAATGAATCACAACGTTAGTGCTGTTTCCACGCAGCGTGCATTTCCACGGCTAAAAGAGATCATTGTTATTAACAGTGGCGTTTCTTCTGTAGCTGCATTAGTGTGTTTAACGCTCATCGTTCATTTCCCGGTATTCTCCCATCAGTTCCAAACCCATTGGGATGATCAATGGGTGGTAATAAATCCGTATACAGAAAATGGATTGAACGCGCAAAATTTATGGGCTATCCTGACCGAATTTTACAGGGGGCAATACGCGCCTCTCAACCAGTTGCTCTATACAATAGTGTATTCCGCATTTGGCTATAATCCATTCTGGTTTCACCTGGCAAGTGTGCTGCTGCACCTATGCAATGTGCTGTTAGTGTACTTCTTCATCCGGCGTATTTTAATGCGATCAGGTAGTTTTCAGCCCGTTTCCATCGCAAGAATTTCATTTTTCACAGCAGCTATTATGGCCCTTCATCCGTTGCTGGTGGAATCGGTGGCATGGATATCGGCATCCAAGATCCTCCTCTATAGCTTCTTCTACCTTATTGGTCTTCATTTCTATCTCAAATATTTATCATCAAACAAAATCATTTACTACTTCCTTACCGTACTTTTTTTCATTTTTTCTTTTGGAGGAAAAGAACAGGCAGTAACGTTCCCGGTATGCCTGTTACTGGTTGATTATGCCATGAACAGGAACCTGAAGAACAAACGGGTATGGATGGAGAAAGTACCACTGTTTATGCTCGCACTCGTGATGGGTTATATCACTTTACTTTCGCAAAGTGCAGATCAGGCCGGGTTGCTTTCCGGTGCGCGTCATTATCCGTTTTACCAGAACGTTATATTTGCGAGCTATTGTACTACAGAATACCTGGTAAAATGCCTGATCCCCGTTAAACTAAGCTACCTGTACGTTTTCCCCAATGCGATCGGGGAAGAAGTACCAAAAAGGTTCTGGGTATATCCCCTGTTATTGCTGATCCTGTTGTTTGCATTCCGGGATTTCTGGAAAAAGAAATGGGTCTTTTTTGGGATGACATTTTTCCTGGTGCACATTGGCATGGTGCTCCATATCATTCCCATGTCCAGGTTTTCCATGATTGCGGACAGGTATGCCTACATGGCATCTGTTGGCATTTTTTTCCTGGTGGCATTTTTCGCAGACAAGGCATTGAACCAGGCAAAGCATACACGGCTGGTAATGACCATTGCCTTTCTTTATTGTATTTCTATTGGAATATATGCACATCAGCGGAGTAAGGTTTGGCATAACAGCGATTCCCTGAAAAAGGAACTGAAAGATCTGCTGGAGAAAGCACCGGTTCCTTCAAATAATCCACACCAATGACATCATTTATCCATCATCTCCGTAACATAACAGTGGAGCGATTCCTGTTACAGCATTGGTGACCCCACGGGGTCTGTCTATATTTTACATAAAACAGCAAGCGTTCATCAAACCATATTTCAATTTAAAATTATAACCATGAAAAGAATACTTAAAATCGCAGGCGGTATTGCCGTTGTAATCATATTAGTTTGCAACCTTCAATATGCACTTATCAGCTTTGATATTACCAATTCTTCCAACAAGGCATCTGCAGCATGGATTGACTCCGGTAACGGTAACAGGTATTGCGGATCTACCGGCGACAGGACCTTCAGAACAGGCACCTGGGTTTGGGTAAATGATGATTATTATCATGTGGTTGAACATTGGTATGGTTACGACACCGGCTATTATGTATTTTATCCTAACAACTCAGGCAACCAGTGCGGAGCGGAGTATAACCCTTTCACCCCGCATAATGATTACCACGATGTAACAAATATTCCACCAACGATAGTTCCCTGATCAATTTCATTTTAACATCTGCCACCCTTTGCGGGTGGCAGATGTACCCGTATTCCCGGGCCGACTCAATAATATATATGAAGCAACACTTACTGATTTTCCTGGTACTGATAATAGCATCCTGCACGCAGAAAGGATGGAATAACACACCTGCTATAAAAATTAAAATTACACCGCTGGATAGCCAGGCTGTTTTTATAGAAGATATTGCCGACAGTGTTTATTATGTTCAATTGAAAAACACCAAAGATTTTTTTGTTAACCAGGTCACCCGTTTCTTTGTAACCGACAGCCTGATCATTATTGCCGATCATTCACAGGGAGCCGTATTAATATTTGATCAACACGGTGTCCCGAAAACGAAGATCCGCCGGGTGGAAAACAACCCTGATCAATATGCAAGCATGACGGATGTTATTTACGATGCCCCGCAGCAACTGGTGGAAATATTGGATCTTAGCCTGAATAAAATTTTCCAGTATAACATCAATGGAAAACTGGTGAAGGTACTTGATATTATAGGCTCCAGGTACTTTGGACTTACGTTTGCAAAAAGCAATGAAATGTATGTAAGCGAGATTGTGAATAACAATAAAGAAATGATAAGGCTTAGAATTTACAAGGAGAAGGGCGACATGGTTACTTATCATTCCCAGGAACTGTCTTTTTTCCCGCTCATCCGGGAGCTTGATATAGCATTTCCCCACCAGTTTGATAACTATAAGGATTCGGTGTTTTATTTTCCCCTGTTAGATGATAAGATCTACCACATAACGGCGGATGGGGCAAGGCCCATATACCAGGTGGATGCACCCAAAGCCAACCTGATCACTGACACCATCAAAGCCATTACAACTATCCGGGACCATTTTGCCTATTGGAAAAAAATGGAAACATCTGATATTATTTATGATAACAACTCTTTGTTTATTACAGACCAGTGGGTGTCGTTCCGGTATAGTTTCCAATCGAGGATCAGTCCGAGGAATGTATTCTTTTCAAAGAAAACGGGGAAAGTGCTTCAGCTGTCGGAATATAGCAGCAGGAAAGATTCCACCTTCCGTTCGCGTAACAGGATAATAGGGAAACTGGGAGACTATTTTGTAATGAGGGTTCCCCCGCTCCATCTACCTGTACCTGGAAAAGACATGCCACGGGAGGAGGTTAGCTTTATGTTTTTCAGGTTAAAAGCTTTCTGAACCGCATTGTGATGAATGGCAGACATTCCCGAGCAACCTTTTTTGAGTTGCAGTGTCTTTTAGCAGGAGCCGCATATGCGGTGGTTAACTAAAAAGAAACAAGATAAGCACGACTATGAAAAAAAATCAACTCCCTGCCTTATTATTCCTGTTTTTGTTGCCCGTAATGGAGGCATGTAACAGCAAACCTAAAAAAGAGGAGAAGCCGCCGCTACCTAAAAGCAATTATATTTTCTCTGATGTAAAAGACATATCCGCTTTGCCGGTTATTGACCAATGCGCCTCGGGAACCTGCTGGAGCTTTTCCACTACTTCTTTCCTGGAGTCGGAGATCATCCGGTTGAAGGGTGAGAAAATTGATCTTTCGGAGATGTATTTTGTAAGATGCGCCTATTTACTGAAGGCCCGGAACTATATCCTGCGGCAGGGCACTGCGCGCTTTACCGAAGGTGGCCTCAACCACGATCCGCTGATCACTGCAACTACTTTCGGACTGCTGCCACAAGCGGAATATACCGGGTTAAAAGAGGGACAGGTCCGGCATAATCATTTCAAAATGTTCAATGAACTGGATACTGCCGTAAAAAGATATGCCAACCCGGCCAATAAGCTGGGCACAGGATGGAAAAAGGAAGTGCCGGATATACTGGACCGTTTTTTAGGAAAAGTACCGGATCAGTTTCAATATAACGGGAAAACATATACGCCTTTAAGCTTTCTGGCCTATACACAGTTAAATCCTGATGATTACCTCACCATTACCTCTTTTACGCACGCCCCGTTCTATAAACTTTTCCAGCTGAGCATACCCGCTAACTGGGCCAATGAGCGGTTTTATAATCTCCCCCTGGATGAATTTATGGACAATATTGATCATGCAATTGATGCGGGGTTCTCACTGGCCCTTGACCTGGATGCCAGCGAGCCTACCTTTGCGCCCGACCAGGGAGTAGCGGTACTCCCCGAAAAACAGGAAGACAATACCCTAATACTTACAGACGTTAGGCCGGAAAAGAAAGTAACCCAGCAAATGCGACAGGATGCTTATGAGTCGTTTGAAACCACCGACGATCACCTCATGCATATTGTTGGTAAGGCAAAAGATCAGTATGGCAATAACTATTATAAAACAAAAAACTCATGGGGAACAGGTTCCAGCAGGCAGGGGTTTGTTTACCTTAGCGTTCCTTACATGAGAATGAAAGGCATCTCGGTACTGGTTCATAAAGATGGGCTGACAGAGGCAACAAGGCGCAAACTTTTCAAGGACTCTGGTAATGATTAATTTGGTGCTGGTACAAGACCTGTTTGTTTGGCCTTTATAGAAAATAATAACCTACATTGGGGGTAATGTATCTATAAAAATATATGAAGCAGGTACTTTTCAACGTAGCTATTATCCTGGGCGTCTCCACCTGTTATGGACAAAACGGTATAAACGCCAAACGGTTGGCAAACGACAACCCGCTGCGCAGCAGGCTGGATTCATTGGTAGATCAAAGTGTGCAGCAGTATTTACAAGACAAGCGGGCGGTAGGTATTTCCATAGGCATCCTTATAAAAGACAAGGTCTGTTTTTATAACTATGGTGAAACAAAAGCCGGGAACAATAAACTTCCCGGAAACAATACGCTTTACGAAATTGGTTCTACCACAAAAGCCTTTACCGGCATCTTACTCGGGCAGGCGGTACTGGATAAAAAGATGGGGTTGAACGATGATATCCGTAAGTACCTGGAAGGCGCTTATCCGAATCTCGAATACAAAGGCGTACCTATCCGGGTAAAAGACCTCGCAAACCACACTTCACGGATCACCCGTATCTTTCCGAATATGTGGGAACGTCCGGAGTATGATTCGCTCAATCCCCTGCATGACTATACCCGGCAACTACTGCATGAGGGCCTGCACAACATGAAAATGGACACCTTCCCCGGCAGCGTATCCTCCTATTCCAATATGGCGGTAGCTCTGCTTGGCACCCTGCTGGAAGATGTATATGGTCAGTCCTATTTTTCACTCGTTTCAAAAAATATCCTGGCCCCTCTTTCCATGAAAAACACCCGGATAGATATCACCGCGTTACCGGCAGACGCTATTGCCTGGCCGCACAATGAAAACCGCGAGGTAGTACCCTTATGGGACCTCCCCTACCTTCCCGCAATGGGTGCATTGCGATCAACAACGCGCGACCTGATCTCCTTTATCAAAGCCAACAACGCGGATGCTTCACCGGCTATTGCCCTTTCTCACCAGCTTACCTATGGCACAAGCAAGGAAGGCATGGGAATGAACTGGTTTATACATACAACGCCGGGAGGCTACCAGGTACTTGAACATGGCGGGGGGACAGGCGGCTCACGCAGCTCGCTGCAGTGTTTTCCCGGTCTTCGTTCAGGATTTGTTATACTTAGTAATAGTCTTGCGAATCGGAACAAGCTGGAAAAAGAGCTGGCGGATATGGTGGTTGCGGAGGGGGAAAGACCTTAACTTTTACAAATAATACAATTATTAAATTTATATTCAACTGATTATATTTTAATTATTTTAAAACCAAACGAAATTATTGTTTCGTTTATTTCGTTTACGTATCTTTGAAATAAGAAAAAAATAAGCGATTATGGAAGCCATCATAGAAAAAACCAACAAGAAGGATCAGAAATTGGCCCGGTCTTTCATGACCGAACTGCAAGCAACCTTCCAAATGATCATAAAGGCTAAGCGTGAAAGTGTGACTATCAGGATAGATGATACAAAAGAAACCCGTCAGATTCCCAAAAAAGCATTTACACTACTTTACAATATACTTGATCTTATGGCTGAGGGGAAATCTGTTACGCTGTTTCCCAGTGATGCGGAAATAAGTACCCAGGAGGCGGCGGACTTATTAAACGTGTCC
This sequence comes from Chitinophaga sp., assembly GCA_039593235.1. Taxonomy (GTDB): domain Bacteria; phylum Bacteroidota; class Bacteroidia; order Chitinophagales; family Chitinophagaceae; genus Chitinophaga. The sequence goes on from JBCNPS010000066.1 coordinate 9,878, forward strand.
AGACCCTATGTGGTAAGCCTATTGAAAAAAGGAGACATTCCATTTACTAAAGTGGGCACACACCGGAGGATTCTCCTGAGCGACATTATTGCTTACGATAAACAGCTGCAGAAGAATCGGAACAGCAGGCTGAACTTCCTGTCCAAACAAGCACAGGAGCTTAACCTGGGATACGAATGATCAATACGACAGGGCTAATAGCTGTATTGGACGCCAATGTTTTATACCCAGCGCCGGTAAGGGATATCTTATTACATTTAGCAGATGTTAAACTATTCCAACCTAAATGGACTGATCTGATACACGACGAATGGGTGAGGAACCTGTTAATAAACAGGCCCGACATTGAGTCGAAAAGTCTAAAAAAGACACGTATTGCTATGGAAAGTGCATTTCCGGATGCCCATGTCTCTTTTTATGAATCAATAATAGATGAAATAACATTACCTGATCCGGATGACAGACATGTATTGGCTGCCGCTATCAAAAGCGGGGCTAAGATAATTGTCACTAATAATGTGAAAGATTTTCCCGCAAAAAATCTACGGCCATATCATACGACAGCCATGACAGCAGATCATTTTGTCAAAAAACTAATCATGCTGGATGAAATCAGGGCACTCAACGCATTTCATGCACAAGTGCGTAATATGAGAAACCCGCCTCTGTCGGTTAGTCAGGTATTAGTCTCACTGGAAAAATGTAAGTTGACCGATAGTGTATCAATGCTAAAATCGTTGTTGAAAATTTAATACTATTGCCCATCTCCCAAACTAACCACATCCCTGTCATGCAGCAGCCTGGCAATTTTAACGGGCCTGAAAGTACTGTACCTGCCGCCCACTGCGGCTCCTGAACGGAAATATCAACGATATAAACCGGTGAATATTTTTTAACCACTTGCTTAAACTTACTTAGTCTTTATCCGGTCTACCAGATCTTTAAAATATTGAGGACTCCAAATGTCAAGCACTGATTCGTCAGGTATAAACTTTACAATATCTTCCCTGATCCTGTCAAAGGAAACCGCATCAATTTTTGCTTTCAATAACTCCGTTAATTGGCCTTGGGTGATGGTACCTTCCGCCCAATCGCCGGTATCCTGCGCACGAAGTAAAAAGTGATGCAGATCAAGTGGTATACCCTTCTTGATATACCATTCGAGATCGTACCAATCCCTGCCTTTTACCCTGGTTCCCCACTTCCGGAAGAGCAAAGCATGCATTTTTCCGGCAAAGAGATTCGGCAGTGTAAAACATTTTACATAAAAAGAAAATGGCCGTAGTAATAACTTCTCTTCTGTTTCAAAGCCAAGAGGGGGCTTGCGGTCAATTTCTATTTTAATTTTTATGTTGGGAGAAGTTTGTATGCCTGCCTGCGGTATAATTCCATCAAGAATCAACTCTTTCCAAACGGTTTCGGATTTTAGAAATGCGGAATCTATATTGGTGTGATTGGTTTTCTTTTTCTCACGGATACTTACTTTCATTCCGATGGCATCAAATTCCCTAATGATACCATCAAAATATGGCTCAAGAGAAAAGTCCGGATTTATTTCAAGCAAGGAAAAGTCCAGATCTTCAGAGAACCTGTTTAAACCGTAAAATATTCTAAGGGCGGTGCCGCCATAAAAGGCTGCTTTCTCAAAAAAGCCTGTTCTTTGTAATCCTGCCAGGGCCACTTCCTGCATGATCTCCCGCAATGCGGATTCGGCTTGCTCTTTATTTTGAGGGTTGTATTCCTGCATCCATTCCCTGATCATAAATTCCTGATTGTTTTAACAAGCATAGATAAACTTTCTTTCTTGGGAGCATCGCTGATCCAGGAACTAATGACCTCGGGATCAAGTTCACTCAGCAACTCCTCATCTATTCTTAAATCATCCATTAAATATTCCTGCGCCTGTTTGGCACTGCGTAGAATAATGCCAGATGTTGTAATTATCTTATCACAGATCGCTTTTTCCGGTGAAGCGATTAAAACGACCTGCTTTGGCGTTAGCTGAACACTCTTAATGCCGAAAGCGTAATAGGGTAATGGGGCATTGACGTAGCTAAATCTACCCATTGAAGTTTTATAACTCTTCGATACTTTGATAGTAAGGGAACTAATTTCAAACACCCGTTCAGGAATTAATCCCCAATAGGAAAGGGCAGCTTCCATTGATACATAGCTGGGCCCCCAGAGGTGATTGGCTATAAGAAAAGATGCAGGCTTTGCAATGTTGATGTTGGGTCCTGCTACATAAAGGCCTTTCTTTATGCTTGTCAATTCTCCTTTTTTTACCAACTCATTTATTTTATCATTGGGACGCTTGTAGTCCTTCAACAAATCCATCATGATTTGCCTGGTGAGTGGTTCCTCCGCATATTCATGCACGGCATCTCTGAATGTCATTATTGTATAATTTTAATACAAAAATCGGATTTTTTCCGATTATTATCAATAAAATCAACATTTATTTGCTACAAATAAACTAGTAAATCGGCTAAAAACCGATTTAATCATTAATATTTCACAATTCTATGTTCCCTGGAAGCATTGAACACTTATTATTTTATCCTCTCCTCATACTCCCTCTTCAACTCCTGCAATATCCTGTTATACGCTTCCCTGTTAGCAAACGCCCCCGGGTTATAAGGCGTATTCTCCTTGCGTAATTCATGTAAATCAAATTGGCTGGCGTGTGCAGCCACCCAAATGTCGAATTGAATTTGAGGCATGGTGTCCAGGGTGTATTTGTAGTCGGCAGCGATTTGCGGGTAGCTGGTCACCTCCGGGAATTTCTTTTCCGTTACAATACTGGGAATATTCGCCAGCAATACTTTATAGGTTTTGCTGCTATCTTTCACCTCCACCAGGAAACTGCAGGAACCTTTCGTATGGCCGGGGTGGTGAAGTACCAGCAGTTTAGTATCTCCCAAACTAACCACATCCCTGTTGTGCAGCAGCCTGGCAATTTTAACGGGCCTGAAGGTACTGAACCTGCCGCCCACTGCATAGTCCGTTTTACCGCCCGACCTTATCTCCGGTGCATCGGCGGCGTCCACCATGAAGCTGGCGCCGGTCATTTCCTGGATAGCTGCCATAGCGCCTACATGATCAAAGTGGGCCTGGTTGGTAAGCAGAATTTTGATATCGCTGAACCTGAAGCCGAGGGTTTCCATATTCTTTTTAATAGCCGCTGCGGAAGAAGACAGGCCGGTATTGACCAGGATATGCCCTGAAGGCGTGGTGATCAGGTAGCTGGAAAGCTCGTAAGTGCCCACGTAATACAGGTTGCCTGCAATACGGAAAGGCTGATACGCCCTGGTCCATTCTTCGCTGTGATTAGTGGGTTCCACTACTTTCTGCGCCTGGGCATAGTGGCCCATGCAGCAGCACAGCACTACTGGTATTAATTGTTGGAGGATACGTTGATGCATATATGATTTCCGGGTTGTGCGATAGAGGATTATTCCGCAAATTAAGCATTAAACAATTCCCGGAAAAAAAAGCCTGGCTGAAAGAAGCACGCTAATGCTTATCATCTGAAATCGCCTCCTCCATCCTCAAACTTTCCTTATGAATGGCATTGAGCATTTCGGTGACAAATTCGGCGGACAAGCCTTCTTTCTTACCAGCCTCTATTCCTTTTTCCAGCACCTTTTGAAAACGGGCTGCCTGTAATGGAGCAATATGGTGTTGCGCTTTGTAAACGCCTATTTCACGGACCACCCTTTCTCTTGCGCCCAGCACCTCGAAAAGCTTTCTATCGAGCGAGTCGATCACCTTCCGTTTGCTTTCCAGGGCAATATCAGTGGCCTGCTGCTGGCCTTTTGCTTTGTTCACCATGGCTATAGCAACCAAAGTGATAACGACGGGGAGAAATTTATTTTTCATAGCCGGAGATTCCTCCATTTTAGTGCCATTTTTTGGCGAATAGCGCTCCGTTATATGATATCTTATTAAAACGCTCCCGAATTTCCGGGGGTAGAAATTTTTTATCTATTTTTAGCCCAGCCAAAGCATGCACTATATTGTCCGACAGTTTCCCACATACAGAGAAAACTATTTTCCAACAGATTGCCAACAACGATCATGACGCCTTTACCCGTTTGGTGGATCAATATTGGAATAACCTGTATGGACAGGCCATTGCTTACCTGAAAGACTCTCATAAGGCCCAGGATGTGGTACAGGAAATATTTCTCACCATCTGGAAAAACCGGGGCACTCTCCCGGATATAGAAAGACCGCAGCACTATTTGTACACAATGGCCAAGAACAGGATATTAAGTGAATTTAGAAAGAAGCTGGTGGTTCCCATCCCTGATGGTATAGCGCAACTGCAACCGGCAGCTGATTCCCCTGCAGATGAGCAACTGGCCACCAAACAGCTCCGGGAGCTGATGCAGGCGGCGGTAAACCAGATGCCGCCGCAACGCCGGGCCGTTTTTGAGCTGAGCCGGCACGAAGGATTAAAGTATGAGGAAATTGCGGCACGATTGGGTATTTCCCGGGAAACGGTGAAAGGCCATATGATAAAGGCCCTGGCACAGGTGCGCACCTTCATGCGGCATGCATTGCGACTGCTGTTCCAAATTTTTTTTTAAAGAGAGCAACCCTCTTTTTGCGCTGCTGCGTCTTTACAGTATATGCACATCGACCAATTCAAGGATTTACTGGAAAAATACCTGGATGACAGGATCTCGCCGGAAGAACGCCGGCAGCTGGCAGACGCGCTGGAAGACCCAAAGTACGTGCAGCTCCTGGACGAAACGATTTACGGGGAACTGGTGACGCGGGCCTACGAGGGAACGCCGGATGAAGGGATCAGGCAATTGATCCGGCAGCGGCTTGACCAGGAAACGACCCCTGTTCATACTATCAGGCCCCGGGGATACCGGTGGGCGGCGGCTGCCGCAATACTCGTTCTCGTGGCCGGCGCCTGGTTATGGCTGCAACGGCCGGTGAAACAGCCGGCGGCACAACCACTCATTGCCGATGCAACACCCGGCACCAACAAGGCCGTACTGACTTTATCAGATGGATCTAAAATAACATTGGACAGCGCCGGCAACCAGGTGATCAGGCAAGGTGCAACAGCTATCCACCTGCAGGGCGGCCAGCTAAAATATGATGCCCAAAGCGCTACTGCTTCTGTTCAGTATAATACACTCAGCACCCCAAGGGGCGGCCAGTTCCGGATCACGCTACCGGATGGTACACAGGTGTGGTTAAACGCAGCTTCCACACTGCGTTATCCAACGGCCTTTACAGGCCCGGAAAGATTGGTGGAAGTGAATGGAGAAGCTTATTTTGAAGTAGCAGGTAACGCCAACCAGCCATTCAGGGTGAAGATCAAAGATGCGGAGGTGCAGGTGCTGGGAACAAGTTTCAATGTGAATGCCTATGCGGATGAACCAACTGTACAAACTACATTACTGGAAGGCTCCATTAAGCTATCTGCCCATAATAACCAGGTATTACTTAAACCGGGACAACAGGCAATTTTAGCGGCTAACAAGGAGTTCCTTGTCAATGAGGTAAATCCTAACGATGCCATTGCCTGGAAAAACGGCTATTTCCTCTTTAAAAATGAGAGCATCGAAAGCGTTATGAGAACTATTGCGCGCTGGTACGACGTGGACGTTAGCTACCAGGGCGATGTAATGAAACAACGCCTTGGAGGAACCGTTTCCCGTTACGAAAATCTGGAAGATCTGTTAAAGACAATTGAATTAACCAAAAGCTTAAAATTTAAAATTGAGGGAAGGAGGGTAACAATTATGCCATAAAATTTTTTACGCTGTATTGCTATTACTTAAATAAGGCCGGATGCGGCGCGCGACGTATCCAGCCAAGCCCTGGCGGCCCATGTCATGGAATAGCCAACTCGCCAGCTAGTTTATAAAACCAAACATTTAGTGGTAAGATATCCCAAATGCATACAGGTGCAGCGGGTGTCCTATGCGTTCTTTAAAATATTCCTCAGTTATGAAACTTACAATAGTGCTATTGCTTGCAACAGTTTTGCAGGTCAGAGCGGCAACATACGCTCAATCTATTAATCTGAAAGTCAAAAACGCATCCCTCGAAGAAATATTTACGCAGATAAGGCTGCAAACCGGGTTTAATTTTTTATACAACCCCAGCGCACTGGAAGAAACAAAGAAAGTTTCAATAACTGTTGCGAATGCGTCGTTAAAAACAGTGCTGGATCAATGCTTCAAAGACCAGCCCGTAGTATATGTGATCACTCAAAACAATGTGGTGATCAGCCGGAAGACACCCGCGCCGGAAACACCTGATGCTCCCAGGGCGCCTATCAACATCACCGGTCAGATAAATGACGCTAAAGGCTCGCCTGTTCCCGGCGTATCGGTCACCATTAAAGGCGCCACCACCGGCGCCATTGCAGATGGTAATGGCAGGTACAGCATTTCGGTACCGGATAGATCCGCCATCCTGGTTTTCCGCTCCGTTGGTTTTATAAGCCAGGAAATAACGGTAAATGATCAAACGGTGATCAACGTTACCTTAGCTGAAAAGCCATCGGCTTTGAATGAGGTAATAGTTGTGGGTTATGGCTCGCAAAAGAAAGCGGATGTTACCGGCTCCATTGCCTCTATCAATGAAGAAGCTATAAAAAGCGTACCGGCAAGTAACCTGGTAAGCGCACTGCAAAGCCAGGCCCCGGGCCTTGATATACAAAAAGCCGGCGGCAACAGCCATCCCGGCGCCACGCCATCCATCTCTATCAGGGGACGGCGTTCCCTGGGCGCCGCCACGGATGTACTGTATGTGGTAGACGGCATACCCTTCAACGGCAACTACATTAATGACCTTAACCAGGATGACGTGGTAGCTGTACAAATATTAAAAGACGCATCCGCCACCGCTATTTATGGTTCAAGAGGTGCAAACGGCGTAATCCTTATCAGTACCAAACGGGGTAAAACAGGCACCCCACTGGTCACTTACAGCGGTTATGCCGGCGTGGTAAGCCCGCTCGGCTACTACGACGTGATGGACACCCAGGCCTATGAAACCTACAAAAAATGGGGCAACTATAATGCAAACAACCCGAACACCATTGGCACACCTAATCCTTATAACGGAATAGATGATCCTAAGTTCTATACAGATGGTATCACTTTCCTGCCCGCCGAATTAGCCGGTATGAAAAACGGCACTGCTACCGACTGGCAGAAGCTGATTTTTAAGAACGGTTTTAAAACCAATCACCAGCTTGGCGTATCCGGTGGTACCCCCTCTACAAAATATGCGGTTTCCGCTGGTTTCTATGACGAAACCGGCCTGTTTCCCGGCCAATCATTCAGACGTTATACCTTCAAAGTAAGTGTGGACCAGCAGTTGGGTAAGATATTCAAAATCGGCGTAAGCTCGCTGAATACGGTGAGTAAAATTAATGGAGAAAGCATCAACCCCGTAGCCCAGGCGCTTACCTCCAGCCCCCTTACCGTTCCTTACGACGAGAAAGGCAATCTGATTCCATTCCCCGGGGGCGGCTCTTTAACATATAATCCCCTGGCCAACCTGAAAGAAGGCGCGGTTGTTCAAAACCGTTCCAGGTACAATACCTTTACTACTGCATATGCGGAAGCTCAGATCACACCGCATCTTAAATACCGTTTTAATGGGGGCGTGGAAATCACTCCCGAAACCTACGGCGAGTTTTATGGCAGCGCCACCTATCAGAACCTGAGCGGTCCTTCCACTGCTAAAAATACCAATTACGATTACCACGACTATACGCTGGAAAACCTGCTGGTGTATGAAAATACATTTGCCAAGGATCATCACTTAACAGCCACGGGCCTGTTCAGCTACCAGGAAGATTATAAATCCTCTACTACCTTCAGCTACAACAATATCCTGGCGGATTATATTCAATATTTCAACCCCGCACTGGGCGCCAATCTCAAAGGTTCCGGCAGTTATGCGAAGTTTAACATCGTTTCCTTTATGGGTCGTGTTAACTATGATTATAAGAGCAAATACCTGTTAACCCTCACCATGAGATCTGACGGCTCTTCTACCCTGGCGCCGGGGAATAAGTATCATGTATTCCCGTCGGCAGCCGTTGGCTGGAATATCACCCAGGAAGATTTTATGAAAAATATTCCTGCGATATCAAACCTGAAATTACGCGCCGGCTACGGAACCGTAGGAAATGCCGCAGTAGCGCCTTACCAGACACTCGGCGGGCTGGCATCCATCAATTATAATTACGGCTCCACAAACGTTACCGGCACTTATCCCAATAACGTTCCCAATCCCAAACTGGGCTGGGAGTATACCGCCACATTGAACCTTGCTGTGGACTTCAGCCTGTTTAACGACCGCATCAGCGGATCTGTGGATGCCTATCAGCAGCGCACCAGCAATCTTATATTGCCGCAAAACCTGCCTATTACAACAGGCTATACGGAACAGTTCCTTGCCAACGTAGGTAAAACGGAGAATAAAGGACTGGAGATCAATATTGCTTCTACCAATATCAAGGCCGATGACCGGAATGATTTTGGCTGGACCACCAACTTTAACATCACCTTTAACCGCAATAAAATTACGGCGCTGCAAAATGGGGTAACACAGGACATCGGCAATAACCGGTTTGTGGGCGCTCCTATTGATGCGCTTTATAACTATGTAAGAGAGGGCATCTGGCAGAATACCGCAGCCGATTCCGCCCTGGCCAGGAAGCTTAACCTGACCATGGTTGGATCAGGTTCTGTGATTGGTACCATAAAAGTGGCCGACTTCAACGGCGACGGTGTGATCAACTCAAACGACCGTACGATTGTCGGCTCCCGCCAACCGAAGTTTTTCGGTGGCTTCACCAACCGTTTTAGTTACCGTGGCATTGACCTTACGGTGGTGGCCAACTACCGGGTAGGGGGTACGCAGATCGCCTACTGGCTTCAACCCGGTA
>JBCNPS010000660.1:0-3511 GCA_039593235.1 Chitinophaga sp.
GGCGCAGCTTTTTCCGCAATGCAACGCTGTATTTCTTCAGCATACCGGTCGTTGTTACCCATGCCTAACTGCATATCCAGTAATGTTTTCACACCGGCATGACGACCGTACTGCCTGAAAATAAAGTTCCCATATTTGCGTAAATGCCTGATGGGAAAGAAAAGAAAGCCTTCACAAAATTTCCGCTGACGGGAAGTAGGAGTTAATCCGCTGAACATGATTTGCATTTTTTAAAGAGGTAAAAGTACCACCGCTGATAGAAACGGTGATACCTTCTCAACAGCACATCTATCTCGCTTCGTTCACACTCAGGAATCCGGGTGGATGTCCAATTGTTATAACAAAACTAACGCGGAATATACTATTGAACAATGACGTGCATTATCCCTCCTGCTGACTGTCATCATTCTTTAGGATGACCGGGGTCATTATCTGCCCGCGGAGGCCGGTAATCCATGCAGCGGTAAACAAGGAATTTCCTTACTACACGGCCATTCTGGGTAACAACAATAGGGGGCAGCGAACGGATGGTGCTGAAATAGGGCGCCAGCTCCTCTTCTACAAATTCCTGCTCATCTACATCGTCATTTACATCAGTAAGCGAGTTAATAAACAGGGCATTTTTTCCTTTTAATGCGTTGATATCCGTACCTATAAAATCAAATTGCAAGGCATTTTCGCCGATGATATTGCGGGAATAAACCATCCGGCCCAGGTAAAGATTCAGCATGGCGCTGGTTTTATAATCATCTGCAGAAAAAATAAAATCATCAGGGTATTCCTTTGCCAGCGTTTTTACACCCGCTCCCAATCCCTTCCAGCCTATCATGGTATCATCCGAATGAATAGGCACCGGGTAAAAAATAATTTCCACCGCCAACGCAAGATGTATGATCAATGAGCAGATCCATTGCCAACGCACATACCTGAAAGTGATCCAGGTACTTACCCATATAATGCCTGTAATATAAGCAGGCATCATCCAGTTGATCTTTACCCAGTAGATAGGGGAAATCAACAGGAAAATGCCGAAAATTGGGATAAAGAAGCATAACAGGAAGAGCTGCCGCGCGGAAATCCGGTGAATATGCCACCCGTATTTACGTACCAGCCGGTACACATAATATAACAAGGCAAAAAATAATACCGGCAACAGGATAGCTGCCTGGTGACCAATTACCCCAAAGAAATCCAACGGGTGAAATTCCACCCCGCCTACCCTTCCGGACGACTGGAACCTGAAAGAGGCAAAGTTGTTATCCACATTCCAGATCACTACCGGTAAAATAGTAATAAAGAAAAAGAGCACACTGGCAAAGAACCAGGGCGACCATAAATACCGCCGGTGCTGCCTGGACAACAACAGGAAGAGTACCGCGCCTGCCGGGAGGAAAACAGCCGTGTATTTACTGTCGAATGCCAGCCCCATGGCAATTCCCGCCCATATCCACCAGGCTTTACGCTGCTCAAACACCGCCCGGTACACGGCTGTCAGTGATAAAGTCCAGAACAGCAGCAAAGGCACATCGGGAGTGGATACCAGCGATAAAATAGTGATCATCAGCGTAGCACCCAGCAGCAACAGGCCGTTCCAGGCCCGCTCTTTAGGCAGAAAGCACCTGGCCAGGGTATAAAAAGCCAGCAACGTACCAATGGTTACCAGCGTATCCGCCAGCTTGATCACAAACACATGGGTACCCAGCAGGTCTGTAAAAGCACGCAGGATCCATGCAATAGCGGGGGGATGATCGAAATAAGATAAGGCAAAATGCTGCCCGTAAAAATAATAATAGGCATCCTGGGGCATGGCTCCCATGATGCCTATGAATGAAAGTCTTAACAGCACAATGAACCCGACGGCAAAAGCCATCCATTTATTTGCTGTAATATAGGCAATAAAACGCTTACCCCCCGATAGATCCTGCATATATAGGCTGACAGTTATAATTGTAACAGATGCCCATCTTCCACAATCTCTGTGCCGCTTGGTAATTTTATCGCCGGCTTAACTATAATTAACACAATAATACGGCCCTGTTCAGCTTTAACAGGCGTTATACTCTTTCCCGGCCAGGCCGCAGGTGCTGCCATCAGCACAGAAAGGATCAGCAGTTTGAGGAAATCCGTTGACAGCAACGCCACAATTCTTCTAACAACTCTCTTAAACGGGTACACGAATATGGAACACTACCCATTGCCCTCAAACCTTAAAAACTCAACTAAAATCATTATAATCAGCGTAATCCTGAATCGGACAACATCCGCGCTGGTAAAATTCGTAAATTTATTGCACCTCATTTACCAAAACGACCTGCATGGCTGGACAAATCAATTTACCGGAGCACATCAAAGGTTTGGATGAAGCAGCTGTTAGAGCTTCAAGACAACAATACGGCAGCAATATTCCACCACAGCCTGCTACCAGCGCGCTGATGGCCGTATTGAAAGAGATCATGGAAGAACCCATGCTGGTGCTGCTGATAGCCGTTACCGCCATTTATTTTGTGCTGGGGGAACTTGGCGAGGCCTATTTTATGCTGGCTGCCATTGCGCTGGTATCAGGCATCTCCTTTTACCAGGACAGCCGCAGCCGTAAGGCACTGGAAGCGCTGGAAGAAATGAATGAGCCGCTCAGCAAGGTTATCCGCAACGGGGAACTTGTCAGTATTCCCACCAGCGAAATTGTTAAGGGAGATATGATGCTGGTCTCCGAAGGTAATACGATCAATGCCGACGGAATTATTGTACACAGTAACGACTTTTCGGTGAATGAATCCGCCCTCACCGGCGAGGCATATGCCGTATTCAAGCAGGCCGACAGCGATGATAATAACGTATACAGCGGCGCCGTGGTGGTATCAGGACTGGCCATTTGTGAAGTACAGGAAATTGGTGCGCAAACAAAGATCGGGAAACTGGGCACTGCTATCCTGAACATTAAAGAAGAAACCACTCCCCTGCAATTGCAGATCCGCCAGTTTGTAAAATGGATGGCCATAGCCGGCGCCATCGTTTTCGCGGCGGTATGGCTGTTCAACTACATCCGCAGCGGCAGCATTACGGATAGCTTGCTGAAAGGACTAACACTGGCCATGTCCATCCTGCCGGAAGAAATACCCGTAGCCTTTACCACCTTTATGGCACTGGGCTCCAGGCGGCTGATGCAGATGGGCATCATTGTAAAAAAGATCCGGACCGTAGAAGCGCTTGGCAGCGCCACGGTGATCTGTACCGATAAAACCGGGACTATTACCGAAAATAAAATGAGCCTCCGGGCAGTGTATAACGGGGCAGACTATACGCTATATGAAGAAGACCACTTCCCCGCTGCGCTGATCACTACTGCTATGTGGGCCAGTGAGCCCGTACCTTTCGACCCGATGGAGAAAACACTGCACCGCCTGTACGAAGAGATGACGCCTGCGGATGAACGGAACAATTTAATCTCCAATTATGTATTCATTTTCCGGGAAATGGAGTATAGCAAAATGGTATGATGTGAGCATTAATG
>JBCNPS010000661.1:0-3503 GCA_039593235.1 Chitinophaga sp.
TGGTCGTGCTGTATGTGGCGACGCTGGGGCTGTTCAACCTCTACTGGATGTACGCCTTTATAATTAAAACGCCATATACCCAGCACATTATTATTTTCCGGGAAGATGCTGAAGGTCTGCATCCGCCGCATATCTTCCTGGTCGCCCAAACTACCGCCACCTTTTACGGCATCATCGCTCATCAGGTCGCCTATCACCCAATCGCGGGGTATACTGCTGCCATCATCCCAGCCCCAGTCGCCCCGGAAACGGTTGGTAACGGGCAGGTAAGCGGCATCAGTAGCCATCACGAAATCATTGGCTTCTGTAAAAACATTGCCTCCTGTGAGCTTCCCCTGTGGGAATTTTTCCAGCTGCTTGGTGCAGCTCACAATGCTAACGGCAATTGATATGATAAGAATTAGTTTTTTCATGGTGTGTTGATTTTAATAAATGGCATTCCTAGAAACCGAACTGCAATCCAAAAGTGTAGGTGCGGGATGGAGGATAAGTACCCATGTCAATACCCACGGCCATATCAGCATAGTTGGCGAGGTTCTCGTTGGTATACAACTCCGGATCCATGCCACCATATTTGGTAATGGTAAACAGGTTTTGCGCACTCACATAAATACGCGCATTGGTAAAGCCGATGCGTTGCAACAGGGACGGAGATAAGGTATAACCCAGCATCACGTTTTTAAGCCGCAAATAGCTGCCATTTTCCACATAGCGATCGGAAGTACGGCGGTTGTTGTTAGGATCAAGGAAGGTAGCCCTGGGTGTTTTATTGCTGGTGCCTTCTCCATGCCAGCGTTCTTTGTAGAAATCTTCTTTATTATTAAATCCTCTTCCGTCGAAGCTGTTGATGATGTTATCTACCTCGTTATAGATCTGGTTGCCCTGCACACCATTAAAGAACAGCGTAAGATCAAACTGTTTGTAATTGATACCGGCGTTCAGGCTGTATAACAGCTTGGGATTGGGGTTGCCGATAATAGTACGGTCGGCGTCATCAATTTTTCCGTCGTTATTGTAATCTACAAAACGGATATCGCCGGGTTTGGCATTGGGCTGATACAGTTCGCCTTTGCTGTTAGTATACTGCGCCACTTCCTGGTCGTTCTGGAATAAACCATTTGTTTTGTAACCATAGAAAGAGCTGATCGGTTCGCCCTCCCGCAGGATCACGCGACCGGAACCGGCGGAGAAGATCTGTTCGCGGCCTTTATATAACGATACTACCTTGTTACGCAGGGTGGTAACGTTGGCGGCTATATTAAAGGAAAGATCTTTCTGCAGGGCTTGTTTATAACCGGCGGTAATTTCCAGGCCTTTATTACTCATTTTAGCGCCGTTTACATAAGGCGGAGTGGCATCGCCATTGGTGTAGGAGGAAGGCAGCTGTATGAGAATGTCGGAAGCCTGTTTATTGAAGTAGTCCACGCTGAGGGTCAGCGCGCCTTTCAGGAAACCTGCGTCCACACCAATGTTCGACTGTGTAGTGGTTTCCCATTTTACATCGGGGTTGCCACGGCTGATCACCTGTAAAATATTATTGCTGGTGGAGTAAATGGTGGCAAATGGATAAAGGCCGATGTCCTGGTTGCCCAGCTGTCCCCAGCCTCCGCGGATCTTGAGGTCATTCAGCCAGGTCACATCTTTCATAAAATTTTCATGGGCAATATTCCATCCGGCAGAAAAAGAGGGGAAGTAGCCCCAGCGGTTGTCCGCGCCGAAGCGGGAAGAAGCATCCGCACGCATGTTCACATTCAGCATGTATTTGTTGTTGTATGCGTAGGTAACCCTGCCGAAGTACGACATCAGCGCCCATTCTTCCAGGTTGCCGCTATTGAACTGCTGACCGGAACCGTAATCGAGGTAACGCAAGCTGGTAGAAGCATCGGCGCGGTTATCGTAGCCATTACGGGATGCTGCTAGGTAATCTACCTTGGAAGAAATATATTCGGAACCCAACGTTACACCCACATTATGTTTTTCATTGAACAGGTGATTATAATTGAGTACGTTGGTCCAGTTATACGTGGTATAGCGGTTACGGAATTTATCGAGCCCTTTGTCTTTATCCTGCATCAGGGTGCGGTCGCCGGGTATTTGCCCGCTGTATTGCTGTTGTTCGGCAATAAAGAAATCGGTGCCCAGGTCGGTACGGAATTTAAAATCATTCAGAAAGCGGGCTTCGGCAAACACGTTACCCAACAGGCGGTATTTGCTCATGGTGCGGGTACGGTAATCGGCAATGGCCAATGGATTTTTCCCATCTCCATATAATAATGCATTTTTATAGAGATCTGCCGGTGGAAGGTCGGTATAAAAACCGGTCTTATCATCGTAGAGCGGAAGGGCATTAGGCCTTATAAGCGCATAGCGTACTACACCCGGCAAGCTGCCCGGGCGGGCGCCATCGCCGGAAGCGCCTATTTCCTGGGTACGGTCGTAGGTAAGGTTCATGTTTTCACCCACACGCAACCAGCTTCTTACTTCGCTGCTCACATTGGAGCGGACGCCGTACCGTTTGAAATTGGAGTTTACAATGGTACCGTCCTGGTTTACCACGTTGCCGGCCAGGTAGTAGCGGGTTTTATCCGAACCGCCTGAAAAAGCCAGGTTATAGCGCTGGGTAAGCGCCTGGCGGAAAAGGGCGTTCAGCCAATTTGTATTGGGCAGTTTGGAAGGATCGTCCTGGTTGCGGGTAGCAGAGCCGTCGTTGGCAAAGGCTTCGTTCTGCAGTTCTATGAACTGGCGGGTGCTGAGCATATCGGGCAACCCGCTGGCATTGGCAATGCCATAGGCGATATCAAGATTGATCTCGTTTTTGCCGGCTTGCCCTGTTTTCGTAGTCACGAGGATCACGCCATTGGCGGCGCGTGAACCGTAAATGGCTGCCGCTGCTGCATCTTTCAGCACTTCAATGGAGGCGATGTCGTTGGGAGAAATGGTGTTCAGCCCGCTGTTCATTGGCACCCCGTCAATAATATAAAGCGGGTTGCTGCTCTGGCTGAGGGAGCCTATACCCCTGATGCGTACTACGGCTTCGGTGCCGGGAGCGCCGGTAGGAGAGGTAACGGAAACACCGGAGGCCTGTCCCTGGAGGGCGGTACTGAGATCGACCGCCTGGGTTTTAGCCAGATTTTTTCCATCTATTGAGGAGATGGCGCCGGTAACCTGGCTTCGCCGTTGCGTACCATAGCCTATTACCACCACATCTTTCAAAGCCACTTCATCTTTTTGCAGGGTCACATCAAGTGTGCCGCTGCCGGGGTACTGCATTGTTTTGGTAAGAAATCCCATAAAGGAAAATTGCAGTGTAGCAGGACCGCTGCCGCTGATGGTAATGGTATAGCTGCCATCCACGCCTGAAACAGCGCCGTTTTTGGTATTGGGCTGTATCACGGTAACGCCGGGGAGGGCGCCTCCCTGCTCATCGCTGATACGGCCGCTTACTTTAACCTGGGCATAGGTTACCCCGCTAAACAGCAGCAGTATCACAGCTGACATTAATT
>JBCNPS010000662.1:0-3495 GCA_039593235.1 Chitinophaga sp.
TCGCCGTAATACGCCAGCAACCGCAGCAACGCACCGTTAAGCCACCAGAAACCAAGCGCCGCCAGGACCCATGGCCGTACAATATTTAAATTGATTTATGGCTCAAAAGTAATTGGCAAAACATTAATTTTGCAGGTTAGCAACCCATTGTACGGTACTATAAAAAATGTAAGTATGGCAAGAATAAAAGAGACCTCCACCAATTATGCGAACAAACAAGCCTTGGCCAATGAGTGTTTGGAGGTATATGCAGCTAATATCATCGGCGGTCAGTGGGCATTGGCTATTTGTTGTTACCTCGTAAACGGGAAGCAGCGGTTTGGCGAACTGAAAAAATGTTTGCCCAACATCACTGAACGGATGCTCACACTGCAACTGCGCAAGCTGGAAGAAAGCAAAGTGGTAAAACGGACGGTGTATGCCGAAGTGCCGCTTCGTGTTGAATACGAGCTAACGCCCATCGGGTACGGGCTAAGGTCCATTATCAGGGAACTGGCAAGGTGGGGCCAGAAGCATAAAGCGCTTTGATTTTATCTCACCACATTATCTGCTATTGGTTCGCAGGTTCATCAACCCACCGGAGAACCGCTTCCACAGTCGTTTCCGGCCCTGTATTAAAACATATTTTTGAATCAACGGCTTTCCTGTGTATAATATTCATCAGTTTTTCGAATAGCAGGTTATGTTGTAGTATTCCCCTGATGCCGCCCCCTACCATAATACAATCAAACTTTTCCCCTTCCAGTAAATCTGAAAGTACCTTTCCCGCGGTTGCTGCAGCATCCACAATACAGTTGTGCACTTCGTATCCCATATCTTCCAGTTTCTGAGTTACCTCGACTGATATTCTACGGATCTATTCCGGAGTCCTGCCGGGGGCGGCAAATTCAGGTAACGTTTTCATGTATTCTCCATTTAATAACGGCCGGGAGCGCAGTATTCTTATGACTTTAAAAAAATCTCCAGGGAATGTCCTATTCCGGTTTTCTCAATCCTTATTAGGGTAAATACTGAAAGGACGGCATATCCGTCCGGATCTGAAACAGGCTATTTGTTTTTTTTAAACCTAAATAATGAAGAACCCAATGATCGTAAAAAAAAGCATTGAGATCAATGCGCCTCCATCCACCGTATGGGAGGTGATAACAGACGAAAAAAGTATCGCCACCTTTATGCTGGGCATGAAACCTTTAACCGACTGGAAAGAAGGAAGCCCCATGACCTGGACCGGCAGGCATGAAGCGCAGGAGCAGCACATGGCTAAGGGTCGTATCCTGGAACGGACACCAAATGAGCAGCTTCGTTACTCCTTCTTTTTTCCGGGTTATGGACATGCAGATATACCGGAGCATTACCAGGAGATCATTCTCCGGCTTGAAAAAGCGGCAAATGAGAAAACTATGCTGTATGCACAGCAGGGCGACTTTTCCGTGTTTGACGAAGGGGCAACTTATGTACAGCACGCCAGCGATTTCTGGGAACAGGCTGTTACAAAAATAAAAGAACTGGCAGAAAACCGGGGCCTATCATCTTAACTTTTAAAATCAGAAAAAATGACAAAAAGAATTAACATAGTTGACAAAGGTATGCCAGCTATGACATCAATGTTTGCCATGGGCAAATACCTGGCAAAGTCGCAGGTAGAGCGGTCGCTTTTGGAATTAATTTATTACCGGGTATCACAGGTGAATGGATGCGCTTATTGCCTGGATATGCATACAAAAGACCTGCGTGAATTGGGCGAAACGGAGCAACGGCTGTACGTTTTACCAGCCTGGCGTGAAGCCCCGTTTTACTCCGACCGTGAACGTGCAGCCCTGGCCTGGGCGGAGGCAGTTACAAAGTTAAACGGCAGCGTTGTACCGGATGAAATATACCTCGCCACCGCAAAACAATTCAGCGAAGAGGAATTAATAGATATAACGTTGGCGGTGATTGCGATCAACAGTTACAATCGCATCAACCTTGCGTTCCCCAATGTAGCAGCCGTTGGTACATACCGACCGGGAGTGCATGCGGTTTTAAATAAGTAAAAGTAACTTCCGTTGAATTATCCAGGAACGCCGGTAAATGAAATGAACCCTGACAAGATCCGGGTTCATTTCATTTACCGGCGTCCTTTATTTTGAAAACGATGGCCCTGTAGCTTTGTTTTATGATTATAATTCGTATATTGACATCAATAAAATTTTAGTCCCTATCTACCTCCAAGGTATTATCAACCCCTATCTATGTATAGTCGCTTTACCTATTTTGACCGGTATAAGGTGTTATTCTTCACCTCTTTGTTTTATTTATTATCCACTGCTGTAATGGGCCAGGAACAGGCCAAGGAAGAGAGTCCGCCGAAGAAGATCGGGTATGAATACGGCGTTGCCATTAAAGTAGATCTGCAAAAAGCAGGATTTACAGATTACTCTATCCCGTTCGATGTGCCCTTCCGGGTATTCGGCGACATTCCCAAGCAGATTTCAAAGGTAACCCTGAAGATCTGTATTGTGAAGGACAATGGCAATGTTGCCGACGGACCTCCCGTAGATCCCTGGTACCGTGACATACTACATGCCTCCCCGGATTCCCTGCACAACAGTTTCTATTTCGTGATCCCTCCGCTGCAGGCCATTAAGAATTACCGGTTTGAATTTGAAATGGAAAGAGACGCCACCCTGGCTGAATCTATTGAAATAAGCCCGGTGGTGAGAAGCCTGCTAAAAGCAAAGATGAAGGTGATATACGACAAAGCAGCTAACCCGGAGGCGCTTGCAGCAAGCCTGCTGAACCAGAATGATGCCGACATTACCGCTCTGTCGCAGGAAATTACCACCCAGATTGTTTCATACTACCGTCATAAAGACATCACTGTTGAGCCATCAGCTATATCGGGGATCATGCGCGATCAGCTCAGCTCCTACATAGCCGATTCGCTCTACGCGCTGTTGATCGATAAAAAAGTGCAGTCGGGGAATCTCACATCGAACATTAATACCTGCAATCTCTTTTATAATAATAACAAGGCCGCTTTACAATCGTTCCTTCGTATCCTGGAGTCCAAAAAAGATGAGTTGGGCACCCCGGCAGATCTGGCCTTACAGCTCTCTACCGATGTAATACCCGACGGTGTATTTGACGACAAAATTTTCTGCCGGCCGGTTCCGCATGCCCCCACGCTTGATAACAACCGGTTAACCATAGCTGCGCTTCCTCCTTACCAGGAAACATCCGATAAAATATGTAGTCTCACCAACTCCGTTTTAACGCTGCTGCAAAAAATAAACGATGATCCTAAAAAGCGTAAAGCTTTACTCAAATATTTCAACCAGGCCACCATCAACCAAACCACCGGGCTGCTACGGACATTAAACGCACAGCTGATGGCCATCAACTATTCCCTGCGGCGTTATATTACCGCATCTATCGACCTGGAGCAACGATGCAGCACCTTACAGTTTGATCTTAACCTGCGCTTCCCCGTTAAAGTAAAAATACCGGGAAAAC
>JBCNPS010000663.1:0-3494 GCA_039593235.1 Chitinophaga sp.
AAAGGTGATCTGATCGGAATTACCTGCTCCAGCAGCAAAATGGATCTGCAGGCGGCAGAGTATGCGCGTGGCATACTCACTTCCTGGGGATACCGGGTGCATCTCGGTATTACGGTGGGCACCAGCTTTCATAATTTCTCCGCACCGGACGAGCTGCGGCTGGAAGAGCTGCAGGACATGCTGAATGACCCCGAGATAAAAGCGATAATATTTGGCCGTGGCGGTTATGGTATGGTGTGCATCATAGATAAACTGGATTTTACCCGTTTCCGTAAGCATCCCAAATGGCTTTGCGGCTACAGTGATATTACCACGCTGCATTCGCATGTACAGCGGCGTTTAGGCATAGCTACCATGCATTCCATGATGTGCAGCGGCATTACGCCTGCTACATTTGACAATGAGTATACCGAAAGCCTGGCGGCGGCATTACGTGGCAAGGTTTACCGTTATTCCGCTCCTGCGCATCCGCTGAACAGGGAAGGAAAAGCCACCGGTATACTGGTGGGCGGCAATTTGTCGATCCTCGCCAACCTTTCAGGTACGCCATCCCAGATCAATACAAAAGGTAAGATCCTGCTGCTGGAAGATATCGGTGAATACCGGTATAACATTGACCGCATGATGTATAACCTGAAACGCGCCGGCTGGCTCGATAACCTGGCGGGTCTTGTGGTGGGTGCCTTCACAGATGGCAAAGAAACAGATACGCCTTTCGGGCAATCCGAATATGAAATTATCAGCAACCTCGTTAAAGACTACGATTTCCCCGTTTGCTTTGGGTTCCCCAGCGGACACCAGGCGGCCAACTATTCGCTTAAACTGGGCGTGAAGCATGAACTGAAGATAGGCGCCAAAACAGTGCTGTCTGAAGCGAAGTGATCGCCTTCGGCGATTGTCTTGGAACACTGATTACGCTGATTTTGATGATTAATTTGATTTTATTTTAGTGTTTGAAAATAATTAAGGGAGATAAAAGCGAATGTATCCGCTTATATCTCCCTTAATCTTTTATAAAAAAATCAAACAAATCATCAAAATCAGCGTAATCAGTGTTCCAAGACAATCGCCGAAGGCGGGCAGGAGGCTAATCCTCCACGTCGGGAACGATTTCCAGGCCGTATTCTTCTGCGGTTAGAACACCGGCAGCACGGGTGCTGTCGATCAGAGCGGTGTCCGGTTGCAGATCATGCACAACGGTTTGGTTGTGCAGGTAGTCGATGCCATAGAATTTGCCGGCAATACCCAAAGGAACGCCGATCAGGTATTTGATCACTTCGCAAACGATCTGGGTGCCGAGCGCGCCGTGGGTAGCGCCGAGCGCACCTGCATCGAAGTTGCGGTATTCCTCCGTAAGCGGCAATGCACAACGGTAAGAGGCGGAGGTAGTGCCATCTGCCATGGGCATATTAAAGCCGGCAAACCAGGCCATCCAGTTATGTACTTCCCCGGTAATAAACGGTTTGTTATGTACCAGGCAGGCATCATTGATCACCAGGTGAGTGGGCAGGTGCTGGGTACAGTCGATCACGAGGTCAAATCCTACCAGCATCATGTTAATGCTTTCGGGTTTTACCTGCATGAGAATGGGATAATGTTTTGTATACGGGTTCACCGCCCACAGGCGGCTGGCAGCCATTTTTGCTTTGTGCTTGCGGATATCCTGCATCTGGTAAACGGGCTGCCGATGCATATCTTCATCGTTGATCACTCCATAGTCCGCAATGCCTATCACTCCTACGCCGCTGGCGCTGAGGTATTGTACCACCGGGCTTCCGAGTCCGCCGGCGCCTACTACCAGTACACGGGCTTCCTTCAGTTTTTCCTGCATGGTGATGCCCAGGCCCGGAACGGCAATAGGATTTTTAAAATGCTGTATTTCTTTTTCGCTCAGTATCATATGCTTTAGCCTTTATCTAATTCCTGTGGAAATTCGATGGTAAATTTACTGCCTTTACCCACTACGCTTTCCACTTTAATTTTTCCTTTATGTGCGTCAACAATGGCTTTCACATAAGTGAGTCCAAGACCGAAACCTTTCACGTTATGTACATTACCGGTATGTGCGCGATAGAACTTTTCAAAGATACGTGAAATAGTATCGCGGCTCATACCGATACCGTTATCGGCAATCACGATGAACAGGCTTTTGCGGGTGTTATAGGTTTGGATCCTTATCTCCAGCTGATCATTGGAATATTTGATCGCATTATCCATGAGGTTGAAGATGAGGTTGGAGAAGTGCACATCATCTGCCATGATAACAGGGTTGATGGCATCCAGCTGCAGGCTTACCGAACCATTTTTGGCCGCCAGCTGTAACTGGAGGTTGTTGGCTGTATTTTCAATCACATGATGTACATCCGTGGCCTGGAGCTTCAGCGCTATTTCATCTTTTTCCAGGAGGGCCGATTGCAGGATGCTTTCCACTTGTTTGTTCATGCGTTTGTTTTCTTCCTTGATAATCCCCGAGAAATACTGGATTTTTTCCGGTTTTGACATGACTTTCTCATTCCTGATGGCATCAATGGCCAGTGAAATAGTGGCCAGGGGTGTTTTCAGTTCATGGGTCATGTTATTGATAAAGTCGGATTTTATTTCCGATAGCTTTTTCTGGTTCAGCAGGGTACGGATGGTAAGGGCAAATGCGGTGATAATGATCATGGTGAACAATACCCCGCCTGAGATCATAAAACCCAACTGTTTGGCGACGGAATCGTCGGCAGGCATCACAATTACCAGGCGTTCCACCCTGGGGCTGAAATCGTTCTGTTCGGTAAGGTTGATCACCTGTACTTTATAGTCGTTGATCCTTTTCAGGCTGTCTTCTTCGCTTTTATGATACATCTGCACAAAACCGGCGGATTGCATCTTGATATTGGCCAGATCGGATCCGGGTACTATCCCGAGAATGGCGAACTCGAAGTTGGTGGAATCGAGGTGATTTTTCCTCATATTGGACTGGATGCAACGCCTCACTTCCTGTACGGTAAAAAAGTCGCTCACCGCCGGCGGCTGATAGGGTACCCGGTTGATATCCAGGCTAAACCCTTTTGTTGTAGCAGGGGGCTCTTTGGCGTCCAGTTTAAACATCACTGCAGCCTGGCGACGGTACATCATATCGTTATAAACGTCCTGGGTCATACTGATAGCGCGCTGAAAAAGCTGTTCCTGTTTAATGAGAACAGCGCTTCTGATCCAGCTAACCTGGATATAAATGATCCCGAGCAGTGACAGTGTGATCAGTACAACGATAACGGGGAAAATCTTCTTCAGTGGTATCATGTAAGTTTTTATCGGGCTTTAATTATCTCAAAGATAAGTGCATAGAAATATTAAAATATGTTAAAAAAGATGTTTGCTATAGCAACTATGATACAAAATTCCGGACGGTATCCTGCCTCTGCGGTTAATTTCCGCAATTCAACATCACCTTTAACGTAATTTTAACTGGCCGCTGCTGATTTTATTAATACTTCTTTCCTTACCTTTGC
>JBCNPS010000664.1:0-3468 GCA_039593235.1 Chitinophaga sp.
GCCAGCACTTTCGGATCTTCCCGGTTATTCATCCAGTAATAATTATCAATCCGTTTGTCGCCGTGAATACTTAGTTCTTTAGCTATCTTTTCTGCTACAGGAGGCTTTACATCAACCTGGTCATTCATAGTATTTTTCTTTTCATTACAAGACAAAAGCACCATTCCCAAAAGCAACCAACAATTACCCTGGAAGTTTTTAAACATAGGAGTAGATTTAAATAGTAAGGTTTTAACTCAAAAGCAATACAAATTACGATTTCTCCTTACACTATTTTCATATTCACCGGATCCCAGTTAACCAGTTTTTTGCTAAAGTAGCTTTCGTTTGTTACCAAGGCGGGTCCGGCGGCGCGGAGGCCAAACACCGCATCTTCCACTACGGGTTTACCGGAGCGCATGGATTCAAAGAAGTTGGTGAAGTGGTCCAGGCGGTCGTCGTACCCGTTGGGAGCGGCAAAAGCGCTGGATGTTTCCACCGTTTTCCGTTTATCTTCCGGGTATTTGGCATTATACTCCTTCACGAACGCTGCCTGTTGTTGTTTAGTAAATGTGTTATAGGTATCCCAGCCACCGTAGCCCGGCGCTTCCGGCAGTTTATGTTTTTTGATTTTGAAATCGTTCCAGCCCAGTTCCAGTACGCCTTCGGTTCCAATAAAGCGGGTGTATTCGCCGCCGCCGCTGCCGTCAGCAAAGTTTACGCGGAGCGTCATCTGGAAGGCGGGGTGCTCTTTTGTTTCGGGGTAATCAAAAATAGCGACAACCACATCCGGCACATCGCGGCCATCTTTCCATTGCACCAGGTTGCCGCTGGCATAAATGGAAGTAGGCCCAAGTGACCCGGTAATAAAATGCAGACCGGAGATCAGGTGTACAAACAGATCGCCGGGGATGCCGGTACCATAGGCGCGGTAGTTACGCCAGCGGAAGAAACGTACCGGGTCAAACGGCATTTTGGCGGTATCTTTCAGGAAGGTGTCAAAGTCCACGGTAGCGGGCGACGCATCAGAGGGAATAGAATACTGCCAGGCGCCGAGTGCGCTGTGGCGGTCCATCCTGGCTTCCACTACATTCAGCTGTCCTAATTCACCGGCCTGGTAACGCTTACGGGCTTCTGCGAGCGCCACGCTGCTAACGCGCTGGCTGCCTACCTGGAAAACGGCTTTGGTGCGTTTTTGTGCGGCAATTACCTTATGGCCTTCTTCTATCTGCTGCACCATCGGCTTTTCACAATACACCGCTTTCCCCGCCTCCATGGCGGCAATAGCGATGGTATCGTGCCAGTGATCGGGAGTGGCTACTATAATGGCGTCAATATCTTTCCTTTTCAACAATTCACGATAATCGCGGGTGGTGTATACCTGCGGGCCAAACACTTCCTTCACTTTATCCAGGTGGCCGGTGTACAGATCGGCTGCGCCTACAAATTCCACACCCGGCACTTTGATGGCCGTTTGCACATCCCCGAATCCCATGATCCCCATTCCTACGCAGGCAATGCGGATCTTATCGCTGGGAGCTACCCTCTTTTCAGGCTGTAATATCTCTACATATTCCTGTTCCTTAGCAATGGCGGCCAATTGGCCTATTCCGAGCAGTGCGGCAGTGCTGCCGATGTGCTTGATAAATTTTCTGCGTGATTGTTCTGACATATGTTCTCTGTTTTACATTACGTGGAAAAAGCACATAATAATAAAAAAATTTAGAAAGTTAAAACGCGAAAGGATGAGCGGATTTTGTCTGACTCAGGATTATGATGATTTCGCTGATTACCCTGATTTTTATTTTTAGTTTTTTGTAATAGTCTAAGGAGATATAAGCGAATAGAATCAAATCAAAAAAATCAGTGTAATCAGCGAAATCATCATAATCCTGAGTCAGACAAAATCCGCGTTAAAAAAAAGGAGATAAGAATGCCATAACATTCTCATCTCCTTTATATATCATTTAAAAAACAAAATCAAGCTAATCATTATAATCAGCGTAATCCTGAGTCAGACAAAATTCGCGCGCGTTATTTCTCGGAAGAAAAACCTGCAGCAATAAACTCCCTGTTGAGGCGGGCGATATTGGTGAGGGAAATTTCTTTCGGGCATTCCGCTTCGCAGGCGCCGGTGTTGGTGCAGCTACCAAAGCCTTCCTTATCCATTTGCGCGATCATATTGAGCGCGCGGGATTGTTTTTCCGGATGGCCCTGTGGCAGCAATGCCAGCTGGGAAACTTTTGCAGATACGAACAGCATGGCGGAAGAGTTCTTACATGCCGCTACGCAGGCGCCGCAACCGATACAGGCTGCCGCAGCAAAAGCCAGGTCGGCTTTGGTTTTATCTACCGGGATGCAGTTTGCATCCTGGGCGTTACCTGTATTTACAGAAATATAACCACCGGCTTCAATGATGCGGTCAAACGCGGATCTGTCTACGGTGAGATCTTTGATTACCGGGAATGAGCCTGCTCTCCAGGGTTCTACCGTGATGGTATCGCCATCTTTGAAAGCGCGCATGTGCAGCTGGCAGGTAGTAGTACCATTCCACGGACCGTGGGCACGGCCGTTGATATGCATGGAGCACATACCGCAGATACCTTCGCGGCAATCGTGGTCAAATGCTATTGGTTCTTTGCCTTCATTGATCAGCTCTTCATTCACTACATCAAACATTTCCAGGAACGACATTTCAGAAGAAATGTTTTTTGCCTGTAAAGTTTCAAATCTACCCTGATCATCTTTGTTTTTCTGCCTCCACACTTTTAATGTGAGGTTCATGTTATAATGTTCCATATATCTTGGACAATTATTTGATTTATAATCCTGGCCAACCGCTAAACAGTTCACCAATAACCATTATTTATAGCTACGCTGTGTTGGTTTACATTCAACAAATTCCAGTTCTTCCTTGTGGAGTTCGTACTGGCCTTCGCCTTTATATTCCCAGGCGGCTACATAACTAAATTCTGCATCGTTACGTTGTGCTTCTCCTTCGTCGGTTTGTGATTCTTCACGGAAGTGACCACCACAGGATTCGCGACGGTTCAGCGCATCAAGGCACATTAATTCGCCCAGTTCCAGGAAGTCGGCCACACGACCGGCTTTTTCCAGCTCGGGGTTAAATTCTTTAGCATCTCCGGGGATACGCACATCTTTCCAGAACTCAGCA
The DNA here is from genome assembly GCA_039593235.1 of Chitinophaga sp. Classification (GTDB taxonomy): domain Bacteria; phylum Bacteroidota; class Bacteroidia; order Chitinophagales; family Chitinophagaceae; genus Chitinophaga. The sequence goes on from JBCNPS010000664.1 coordinate 3,155, forward strand.
CGCAGCGCTTTGATCTCTTCGATCGCTTCTTTCAGGCCCTTTTCATTACGCGCCATACCACATTTATCCCACATGATCTTACCCAGTTTCTTATGGAAGAAATCGACGGATTTGGAACCTTTAATATTGATCAGTTTATTGATCGTATCTCTTACTTTATTTTCTGCTTCCGCAAAAGCCGGGTGGTCGGTAGGGATTGCCTTTGTGCGGATTTCATCTGCCAGGTAATTACCGATGGGGGCCAATGGCCATCAGAATGAAGCGGCGGGGATCCTGTCCACCTCAACCGGCCTGGATAAAGCCATCTGGCAGAA
>JBCNPS010000665.1:0-3462 GCA_039593235.1 Chitinophaga sp.
CAGCAGCATTTCCGCGATACCGGCTACAGCGCCTAAGTTACCATCAATCTGGAAAGGCGGATGCGAACAGAACAGGTTGGCATAGGTACCGGCGCCGGAACGCATACTGATTTCGCTGGTAGCCGCAGCCGGCGCCAGTAATTCCTGTAGCATTTTATAGGCGTGGTTACCATTGCCTAAGCGGGCCCAGAAAGCGATTTTCCAGGCGCGTGACCAGCCGGTACCGCCATCGCCTCTCCTGAGCAGTGTTTTCTCCGCCGCAGCAGCCAGTTCCGGCGTATCCCAGGGAGTAATTTCATCGTAAGGATATAAGCCATACAGCGGCGATACGTGGCGGTGATGCGGGTCTGCTTCCTTATAATCTTCCAGCCATTCCTGGATACCGCCGGTAGAAGGACTTACCTGGTTAGGCGCCAGTTTACCCAGCACTACCTGCAGGCTATCGGCCCAGGCCTGATCCGTTTGCAGGATACGGGCAGCTTCCTGGTTGGCTTTCAGCAGGTCCCTGCCTATCTGCATATCCATGGTTGGGCCCATACAGGTTTGCCCCTGCTGCCCGTTGGGCAGAACATATGCATTCTCCGGCGAATTGGACGGCGCTGTAACCAGCCACTGGTGCGATGGTTCCGTGATCAGGATATCTTTATAAAAAACAGCGGCGCCTTTCAGTACCGGGTATATTTCTTTCAGGAATTTTTTGTCGTTGGTATATTGATAATGTTTCCAGAGATGGGTGGCCACCCATGCCCCGCCTGTTAGTGTAGAGCCCCAACCCGCCCCTTCACCGGGAGAGGTAAAGCCCCAGGGGTTGTTGATCACATGGGCTACCCAGCCATCGGCTTTGTAGTAGGTGCGTGCAGTGTGCTGTCCGTATTTTGCCATTTGCTTTGCCAGGGTGAACAGCGGTTGGTGGCAGCTGGACAGGTTGGTCACTTCCGCCGGCCAGTAATTCATTTGTACATTGATGTTCAGATGATAGTCTGCATTCCATGGCGTTTGGTATTCTTCCGCCCATAGGCCCTGCAGGTTGGCCGGCATACCGCCGTTGCGGGAGGAGCTGATGAGCAGGTAACGGCCGAAGTTAAAATACAGCGAAGCCAGGGACGCATCTTTATTGCCATCGTGCAGGCGTTGCAGCCGGGCTATGGTAGAAAGGGATTTCACTTCATCATTACTGTTATCCGTAAACGAAAGGCGGCAACGGTTAAAGAACGACGTATAGTCTTTCACGTGGGCCTGCAGTAACCCCTGCCAGGACGCCGCTGCCGCTTTACTGATATCGGCAACGGTTTTGGGCATCGGCGCCGGGCCTGGCGTTTCCACTGCCGGCCAGTTCATATTGGTGCGTGCGGCTACCAGTAGCAGGCATTCATTGGCGTTGTTAATAGTGATCTGATCATTGTTTTCTGTGCGGGTACCGCCTTTGGAGATGACTTTCAGTACTGCCGCATATTGCACACCGGGATCATTATTACCTCCATTCAGGGTACCGCTCATTTCCAGGTTACCGTTTACCACTTTTAGTGCGGCGCGTTCCTTACGATACAACCCCGTAGTGAAAGAAAGGCTGCCGGGTTTACTTGCAGTGAGACGTACTACCGCTACCTGCCCCGGGGCAGATACCAATACTTCTTCTTTAAAACCGGTGCCGTTCTTTTCCCAGCTTACGGTGCCCACGGCGCTATCGAGCCGCAGCCAGCGCTGGTAATTGCTCACCGCCGATGTAGTATCCTTCCACTGGATAAAAAGATCGCCCAGTGTTTGATAGCAGCCAAACTTCACGTTAGCGCCTCCACTGCTTCCGGGACCTTTACAAACAAAATATTGCTGCAATACTTTCTGTGCTTCAATATTCTTTCCTTCCAGCAATAATGTCCTGATCTGTGGCAGGTAATTGGCGGCCTCTTTACTATCGGCGTCCTGTATGCCGCCGGCCCACATGGATATTTCATTCAGCACAATCCGTTCCCTGTTGGTGTTACCAAACACCATTGCGCCCATGCGTCCATTGCCCAGCGGGGCGGAAGCAGTAAAATGCCGGGCCGGTTCATTGAACCGTACCGTTACATCAGATTGCGCCGATAACGTAAGGGCGCCCAATAAAAATGCAGCTTGCAGCGTGGAATATATCTTGCAGTTCATATGCATCAAGATATATAAAATAGTGATGCCGCGGAGGCCGGGGGGAGCGATTTGTTAAATACAAATTAAAAAATGCTAATTCCGTATTGGTGTGGTCGCCTGCGGCGGCTATAACCGCTTCAGACCTTCGAGGCAGGCGCGCGCATTGTGGTATGGGCATTTCCAAAGCCCGGCTTTGTCTTCCGGTATGAGGGAGTAGTTTTTGTATACGCCCCAGAACCATTCGCCGTTGGTTTTGTCAATAATGTGTTGTTCAATAAAGTGCCAGGTGTTTTGTGCGTGTTGCAGGTAAGGGCCATGTGGCTGCAGTTGCCAGGCATTGATAAACCCAACCAGCGCTTCGGCCTGGGGCCACCAGTGCTTTTCCTCCACCAAATGCTTTGGGGTGGTTTCATATTCATACCAGAGACCGCCGTCTTTATCGGTACCTTCCTGCAGGGTGGCGTTGACGATCACCAGAGCCAGCTCTTTGTAGTGTGCGGTGAGGGTGGTGTGGCCAATGATCTCCGCTGCTTCCTGCAATAGCCAGCTGGCTTCAATATCATGCCCGTAGGAAATGTTATTGCCTTTTACCTGCCATTGTTCATCAAAGAACAAATGCAGATGCCCGCTTTTCCTGTCAATGATCCTATCATAGAATAATTGTAGCAAACGTTGTATTTGTGTGCGTAGTTGTTCGTCGGGCCAAACGGTGTAGAGGTTGGCATATGCTTCCACCACATGCAGATGGGTATTCATGGTTTTCTTTTCGTTGGCATCCTTTGCGCTGAGACGCAGGTCTGCTATTTCCTGCCAGTTGCGTGTAAAGGCTTCAAAGTAACCATCATGTACCGGATCGAAGCTGTGTTGCTCAATGCTGTTGTAAAGAGAGATAGCTGCGGTAAGCACCTCCGGATGCCCGGTGGCTTTGTAGTATTCGCTATAGGCGTACAATGCAAATGCAATGGCGTACACCTGTTTCTTTGTTTCCGCCGGCCGGCCGGTATGATCTACCGTCCAGTATACGCCGCCATAGGTATGATCAATGAAGTGTGCATTAAAATAATTGTATGCACGGTTGGCTGTTGCAAGATAGAGCGGGTTGAGGGTATGGTTGTAGGCAGCGGCAAATGTCCATAAGATACGGGCATTTAATACCGCTCCCTTTGGCGCTTCCGGCACAGGGATATTATCATTTCCCAGTTTACCGTAAAAGCCACCGTATGCGTTATCCGGTGTATACTTCATCCAGTAACTGAGGATAGCGGTGAGCTCCATTTCCAGTGATGCTTTTAATTCCTGCTGCATTATTTCCTTCTTTGTTCCAGTTCCGCCGATACA
>JBCNPS010000666.1:0-3452 GCA_039593235.1 Chitinophaga sp.
CCTTTTTTCAAATATGGCGGAATTTTTACCATTGTTCCTTTTGTTTACCTTTGCAGATTAGTTAGCGTAAATTGATTCTTTTTTCGCCGACTAAGGTGATAAATTGTTATGGTGATTCCAAAAACAATCATCGATTTAAAGTTTATTTAAGCATTCGTTAAGAGAATATGGCAAAATTTAATAGATATTTAATAACTGCGGCATTACCGTATGCCAATGGCCCGGTGCACATCGGACACCTTGCCGGCTGCTATCTGCCTGCAGATATTTACGTACGTTATTTACGCGCAAAAAAAGCAGATGTAAAATTTGTTTGCGGTACAGATGAACACGGAGTTCCCATCACCATCAAAGCAATGAAGGAAGGCGTAAGCCCCCAGGATGTGGTAGACAAATACCACAAAGTGATAGGCGATAGCTTTGCAGCAATGGGCATTTCCTTCGATATTTTTGCCCGTACCAGCGCCCCTGTACACCACAAAACCTCGCAGGACTTTTTCCTGAAGATGTACAACGATGGCCTGTTTGAAGAAAAAGAAAGCGAACAGTTTTTTGACCCGGAAAAAGAAATGTTCCTGGCCGACAGGTACATTATAGGCACCTGCCCCAACTGCGGTAACGATAAAGCCTATGGCGACCAGTGCGAGCGCTGCGGCAGAACATTAAGTCCCGACGAACTGATTAACCCGCACTCCGCACTGAGCAATGCACCACTGGTGAAAAAGAAAACCAAACACTGGTACATGCCGCTGCAGAACTACGAACCATGGCTGAAGGAATATATCATTGACGGTCATAAAGAGTGGAAAAACAACGTATACGGTCAGTGCAAAAGCTGGCTGGATAGCGGTTTGCAAAGTCGCGCTATGACTCGCGACAGCAACTGGGGCATCAAAGTACCCCTGCCCGATGCGGAAGGAAAAGTATTGTATGTATGGTTTGATGCGCCCATCGGTTATATCTCCGCTACAAAGGAACTGACCGAAAACTGGGCGGATTACTGGTGTAAAGACGATACCAAACTGGTACACTTCATTGGTAAAGACAATATCGTTTTCCACTGTATCATTTTCCCGGCCATGCTGAAGGCGCACGGCGGATTTGTATTGCCCGACAATGTACCGGCCAACGAGTTCCTGAATATTGAAGGGGAAAAAGTATCTACCTCCCGCAACTGGGCGGTTTGGGTAAACGATTATATCCAGGACTTCCCCGATCAGCAGGATGTGCTGCGCTATGTATTATGCGCTACAGCGCCGGAAACAAAGGATAACGACTTCACCTGGAAAGATTTCCAGGACCGTAACAACAGCGAGCTGGTAGCCGTATTCGGCAACTTCGTGAACCGCGCTATGGTGCTGATGCACAAATTGTGCGGCGGAAAAGTACCACCGCTGCATCCTGAGTTCATTAACGACGGCGACAGGGAAATATTGAAAGAATTTGCGCTGGCAAAAGAGAAGGTAGAAACCAGTATCGAAACCTACCGCTTCCGGGAAGCATTGTCTGAAGTGATTGAATTTGCCCGCAAAGGCAACCAATACCTCCAGAAGAATGAACCCTGGATCCTGGCAAGCGTACTCGATAAGCTGAAAGCCGGCGAACAGCACCCAAAATACCCGCAGTACGAGGAAAAGGATATGGCGTTTTTACAGGGACGTATCGACATCTGCCTGCATATTGCCTTGCAGATGACCGCCAACCTGGCCATCTTCTCCCATCCGTTCCTGCCGTTTACCGCCAAGAAGATCTGCCATATGCTGAAAGTAGTGGATCGTATGCTGGAATGGGACAACGCAGGCAGCGACAAACTGCTGAGTGTAGGCTATTCCCTGCGTCCGCCTGAACTGTTGTTCAAACAGGTGGAAAATGAACAGGTAACTGCACAGGTGGAAAAACTCCACGCCGGTTTAAAACAGGCGCTGGACGCAGCGGCTGCTGCAGCTCCCGTTGTGGAGGAAACACCTGCCGCCCCGGCAAAACCCGAAATTCAATATGATGATTTCGCCAAACTGGACCTGCGTGTAGGCACCATCCTGCAGGCGGAGAAAGTGGCCAAAGCAGATAAATTACTGAAACTGCTGGTAGATATCGGCACAGAACAACGTACCGTTGTTTCCGGCATCGCTATGCACTTCAGCCCGGAAGACATTGTAGGCAAACAGGTGACCCTGGTAGCCAACCTGGCCCCCCGCAAAATGCGCGGAATCGAAAGCCAGGGCATGATCCTCATGGCGGAAGATAACGGGAAGCTCATTTTCGTGAACCCTGCAGAAGCGGTAAAGCCGGGCAGTGGAGTAAGCTGAAACCCTGCGGGGTAGTGCGTTTTCGCATCAAGTCCACCTCTACTCCGCGTCACCTCTTTGTACACAGCACGGATACTTCCTGTGCAAAGCAAGTGTAAAGCAGGTGTACACGGAGTTCAAAGCAATTACAAAAAAAGATGAAGGGAGATATACGCGAATCCGCTTATATCTCCCTTCATCTTTATAAAAATCAAAGAACAAAAATCAAGCTAATCAGCATAATCAGTTTAATCCTGAGTCAGACAAATTCCGCATCGCCGAAGGCGATCCTCCGCACACCGGTACAATTTTGTATCGGCTTTATTTTTATATGTGGATTATTATATGTTTATCTGCCTGCATCTGAAATATCCCCAAATTGTTAAGCTCCCGCCCATTTTATCTGTCTTTACAAAAAAGTATTATAGAAATCGTGTTCACCCTGATGGTGGAACTCCAAAAAATGCTAAATTCAGGGATCGGTAAATTTAAGTTACAAATGCTGGAAGCTCCGCGTAAGCCTACAGCTAAAAGCCAAAGCAATGAGACACATCAACAAAGTAGCCGTTTTAGGTTCGGGGGTAATGGGATCAAGGATCGCCTGCCATTTTGCAGGTATAGGCGTACAGGTGTTACTGCTGGACATAGCGCCAAAGGAACTCAATGAGGCGGAAAAGAAAAAGAACCTGCCGCTCGATCATCCGGCTGTGAAAAACCGGATAGTGAACGACGCATTGCAGGCGGCTGTTAAATCCAATCCTTCGCCCGTTTTTACCAAAGATGTGATCAAACACATTAAAACAGGCAACTTTACTGATGATATGAAACGCCTGGCGGATGTAGACTGGATCATTGAAGTAGTGGTGGAAAACCTGGATGTGAAGAAAAGCGTGTTTACCCAGGTGGAGCAATTCCGGAAGCCCGGTACCCTCATCACCTCCAACACCTCCGGTATCCCCATCCACCTGATGACGGAAGGCCGTAGCGAAGATTTCCAGAAACACTTCTGCGGTACCCACTTCTTTAACCCGCCCCGCTATCTCCGTTTACTCGAAATAATTCCAACACCGCATACAGATCCCGCTGTCATTGATTTCCTCATGCACTACGGCGATCTTTTCCTCGGAAAAACAACTGTACTGTGTAAAGATACCCCCGCATTCATTG
>JBCNPS010000667.1:0-3427 GCA_039593235.1 Chitinophaga sp.
GGCGGGGGAGAAGTGATCCGCTATGCTGCTAAGTATGGCAAAGGCCGGGTGGCCAAGGCAGTACTCATCAGCGCGGTAACGCCCATCATGGTGAAATCTGATACTAACCCGGATGGTGTGCCATTGTCGGTATTTGATGAAATCCGGCACAATACCGCTACGCAAAGAACACAGTATTTCCAGGACTTTACCATACCTTTTTACGGGTATAACAGGGAAGGGGCAAAAATATCGCAGGGTGTAAGAGACAATTGGTGGCGACAGGGTATGATGGGAGCCATCACAGCGCACTACGACTGTATCAAAGCTTTTTCTGAAACAGATTTTACAGAGGACCTTAAGCGTGTAGACATCCCGGTACTGGTACTGCACGGGGAAGATGACCAGATCGTACCATACCCGATCTCCGCTCCTAAAGCAGCAGCCTTGTTAAAAAACGGGAAACTTATTTCTTATCCGGGATTTCCGCATGGTATGCCTACCACGGAAGCAGCCACGATCAATAAAGACCTCCTGGCTTTCTTTAAGTCCTGATATTATTGGCTACGTCATGTTTGCACATTGTGTATGACGTAGCCATTTTTACTTCAACAGTTGGGCCCACTCTACGTCTTCTTCATCAAGAAACGCCAATGGAGCATCCCCGGCTATATTCGGAATGGTTTTATCGGCGCCGGCAGCGATCAGCAGCCGGGCGCATTCCAATTGGTTACGCCTGTTTTCCGGGCCTCCGTGTTTGAATCCATGAATAGCCCATAATAAAGGCGTACCCGTGAAATCAATACAGCGTTGATTAATAGCCGCTCCTTCCGCAAGCAACTTCTTTACCAGCTGATCGCTTCCTGTCCATGCAGCCCAGTGTAGGGCTGTGCCTCCATGGCAGCCGGCATGATGAATATCTGCGCCGTTTTCAATATACAGTATGCCTGTTTCATCTGCATGTAAACTGGCGGCTGCTGTAAGCGGCGTATCCATTTTTTCGGCCAGTCCGTTACCATTAACGTTTGCCCCGTACTCCAAAAATATCTTTGCCATTTCAACCGCTTCTTTGTCGGTATAACTATGGGCAAACACACCGTCGCAGATCCGGTGCAAAGGATGGGCTTTCGTAGTATTGGTTTCATCGAAGGGAATGCCTTCGTTGGCCAGTGAAGGATCCTGGGAAAGCGCTTTCCTGATCCCTGCATAATCTTTATTGGTAATCAGCTCTTTCATACTATATTTATTATCTCAAAAAATACCTGTTATTTCTTTAAATTAGGTCTGTCAAATCTACGTTGTGAATATTATAGCTGCTTTGAAGCAAGGTAATTTACTGGTATTTAACGAGGTATACCATTCCTGCCATAAAAGGATCTATTATTTTATTCTCCGCAAAACCAAATCATCCCTCCTCGCTGAAGAGGTTACCCAACTTACCTTTATCAAATGCTGGAATTACCGGGAAAGCCTTACCGACGAATTGGATATTACAGTTCAGTTATTCAGGATAGCCCGTACTACGCTGATCGACCAGCTTCGTAAAGATACTGTTTACAAAGAGAAGGTGATTCATGTGATCGATAAATACACCTTTCCGGTCGATGAAGTGTTGGAAAGGCTGGGAGAGAAGGAACTCCGGCATAAGCTGGCCCACGCGGCGGCGGAATATGATTTCATCCGGGTTTGAGAATTGGGTAAGACTGCAAAATACTGAAACCGATCGATCAGTTGAGCGGGAGTTTTACATAAAACGCGGTTCCTTCGCCGGGGAGACTTTCAAACCAGATAGCGCCGCCATGTGCTTCCACGATCTGTTTAGCTATGGCCAGCCCCATTCCATAGGGGCGTTCCCCACCGGTGCCGGGCCTTTTCGCTTCGGTGAACAAGTCGAAGATCTTATTTTTCATTTCGGCGGGTATGCCTATGCCCTGGTCTTTTACAGCAATGATCACATGATCAGACCCGGCAGTGGTGCTTATGTCTATGAGTGTATTATTGGGGCTGAATTTTATGGCATTCGAGATCAGGTTGCTGAACACGCGCCAGATTTTTTCCCGGTTGATGCCGATGGTAATATGATTGGTTTGGAGTTCAATGCGCTGTTGTTTTTCTGCTGCGCTGAGCTGCATCATATCTACGCAGTAGTGCATCAGCTCATTGAGTTCAACGGGTTCTTTTTTCAGCTCATATTGTACAGTATAGTGGAGCAGGTCGCTGATCAGGTGGAGGGAGCTCTGACCTGCTGAACGGATCATTTCCAGCATGCCCCGGTCTTCTTCATTATAACGGGTTTCCTGGAGCATAAGTTCACACAGGGCCGTGATGGCGCCTACCGGATTTCGCAGATCGTGCGCCACTACCTTCATGATGCGGGTATTTTCCTGGTGGCTTTGTTCCAGGGCTTTCAGTGTTTGCAGGGTGTCCCGGTTTTTTTCTTCCACCTGGCGGTTAAGGGTAGTTAGTTCCTTCACATTTTTATTGGAGCGCCGGAGGTTTTTCCATAGCAGGAAGAGGATCAGGATGGTTAGTACAGAGAATACAACAGCTGCTGAAAGATAGCTTGTTTTGAGCTGGTTGTTTTTATGAAGCAGGGCAATCTGGTATTGTTGTCCTGCGTCCCTTATCCCCGCATCGAGGTCTGCTTCTTTTAACCCGGTATTTATCTGGTTCAGGGAATCTCTTACGCGGTAATAGCGCTGGCTGTAAAGATAAGCCCCGTTCAGGTCGCCGGTTTTATCCAGGTAGCGCCATTTCAGCTGGAGCCATTGTACTTTTATATTATCGCCCATAATGCTCAGACCTTTTCCCTCGTCCAGGTCGTGGCCCATACGGGTTAGCAGGTCGTTTGCTTCGGGGAAACGGTGGTTATCCAGGTAAAGCCGGATCAGTTTAAGTTTCGCGGTTTGTGCATCTTCCACAGCATAGCCGGGTTGGTCGTTGATACGGATATTTTCTTTCAGATAGTATTCCGCTGCTGCCAAATTGCCTGTTTGCGCATAAGTGCCACCGAGGTTGCCGTACACAACGCCGGTGGCTGTTTCCGCGAATTTCTTTTTGTGCGGGAATTTCAGAACTGCGGTATTAATGAACTGAAGCGCTTTTTGATAATAGTAAACAGCGCTGTCGGGTTGTCCTGTCCGTTCAAAGCACAGGGCAATGGAATTGAGATCTGCCTGGGGAAGGAGGAACAGGTTATTGAAATCATTCGGATTGGTGGACTGGCAATGTTGATATTCAGCAATAGCATCTTTGAAATGAGGGATGGCATCCATATATTTTCCCTGGTTATATTCAACAACACCGAGCTTGCTGCTGAATTTGCCATAGTCGCAGGTATCCAGGTACTTTTGTACAAACTCTTTACCATTGAAGTAACTTTTATAGGCCTGGCTGTATTGTTTATCCGCTATATTAATTTCCCCCTGCCGGTAAAGTGTGCTGGCAT
>JBCNPS010000668.1:0-3399 GCA_039593235.1 Chitinophaga sp.
TTCGGGTAGAGGGCGTCTTCCTGGTTGGTGATATCGCTGATAGATTGCTTATAGGCTTCGTATGCGTCCTGTGAAGCTGAGCCGGTGATCCTGATCTGATCGGTAGAATCAATGTTACCATCCAGTTTTATAGCGGCGTTTTCCACGAACAGTTCCAGGTAACGGGTAGAGGTGCCGATGTATATTTTTTGCGGTTCCGTGATATTACCCGTCCAGGTGAAATGACCGTCCTTTACCGGCACTGTATCTGTTTTAGCAGAATCGGCTACCGGTATGGAAATAAAAACAACGGAATCTTTCAGTCCGCGCAGTTCCGCCGTGATGCTGGCGGAAGGAACTTTGGGCTGACTGCAGGCTGCGGCCAGCAGTGTGGCAAACATGATGGGTGTGTGGAGTTTCATATTCGTATTTTAATGGTGATTATTTCTGATAGCCTGGGTTCTGCTCACCGATGGCCGGGTTGTTTAGAAACTCGTTATGCGGAATGGGCAGAATATATTTTACTTTATCATTTGCCGTGGGTCTTAGTTCCCCGATAAGGGAAGATGGAAGTCTTAACAGCGACATCCATTCCTGGCCATCCTCACCTACCAGGTTGCGTGAAGTTTCAAGATACAACTGCTTCAGCATTTCATTCACGGTGGTAGCATTATCTGCTGCAGAAAAATCTGTAACGCCGGCATGGCCCATAATATTTTTAAGAATGGCACGTGCATCAGCCAGGCTGCCACCTGCGCGTACAATAGCTTCCGCTTTCAGCAGGTATACTTCTGTTAAACGGAAAGCATAGGCCGTTTCTGTTAATGGGGTGGGCGTTTCGTTCTGTTTGATGTATTTAAGGAAGTAAAAAGTATTGTCGGCATAGGGATTGGCATCCCCTACCATCCACTTGCCGCGGGGATCGTTTGCCAGAAGATCTTTCAGCGCTGTTTTGGCGGTGTAGAGCGAGGACGCGCCGGGCCAGTATTGCCGGCCGAGCACATAGTAGTAGCTTTCCTGGTTCTGTTGCGATTTAACGCCGAGGATCACCTCCGGGCTGGAGAGCCCTTTTGTATAGAAGAGATCCTTCATCTGCGGTTCCAGGGTGTATTTACTATGGAGAATGATACTGTCTGCCAGCGCAGTAACTACCGGGTAATCGGCCGTTTGGCCGTGACTCATCAGCACTCTCATTTTGAGGGCCATGGCCGCCCATCGGGTAGCGTAAAAAACTTTGTTCTCGGCGGGTGCGTTGGCGATGGCGTCATCTATATCCGCCAGGATAGCATCGTAGCTTTCTTTCACCGAGCTGCGTGCTTTTGCTGTTGCTGATACTGTTACAAATTCATCGCGCAGCAGGGCGCCGTAAGGGCTGTTGATATCGAACCACTGGCCGAAGTAGCTGAGTATTTTAAAATGGCCATAGGCACGGAGGAAGCGGGCTTCTGCCAGCACTTCTTTTTTCCGGTTGCCGGTAAACGCGTTATCCTCCAAAAGAGACACGCCTTTTATCACCCCATTGGCGGCATTTACCAGCTGGAAAGAAGAGGTCCAGTATATGTTGGTGAAACCAGAGCTGGCGTAATTATTAATTTCTGCGCCGTCTTCCCCATAGCCATATCCCATGTAGCCCGCAAACATAGCGGGGGGCACTTCATGTTCAAACCACTTTGTTACATTATTAGTGGCGTCTACATTGGCAAAGCGGTAATACACGCCATTAAGGGCTATTTCGGAGGTACGCTGATCAATGATGGTATTACCATCCACTTTTGCGTTTTCCGGTAATTTACCCAGCTCCTTTTTGCAGGCGGTTCCCGCCATGAATGTTACGCCCAGCAAAGTATATATGATCCTTTTCATAAAATCTTTTTTGTTGTTTTAAAATCCAAAACGAAGACCGAGGTTAAACTGTTTCGTGGTAGGAAAAGTGCTTACATCCGAAGCGCCATTGATCAGGCTATAGGGATTGTTGCTCACTTCCGGATCGGGTCCCGGGTACTTTGTGATGGTAAACAGGTTGGTGGCAGATGCGTACATAGATGCTTCCCTGATGTGCATGGAAGAAGCTACTCTTGCCGGCAGCTGGTAGGTAAGCGTAATGGATTTTAGTTTGATGTAAGAGCCATCATACACATCGTTGCTGGATGTGGTGGTCAGGTTTTCCCCCAGCAGGAGCCTTGGGCGGGTGTTGCTGGGATGTTCCGGTGTCCAGCGGTCTTTAATGCTTACGCCCCTGTTGGCATAGCTGTCGAAAGATTTATTCTGGATATCTGTAAGATAAAGCAGATCTCCGCCGTAGGAGAAAGTGAGCAGGGTAATGAGGCTGAAATTTTTGAAAGTAAAAGTGTTGGTGAAACCGCCAAAGAAATCGGGTTGTGATTTTCCGATCACATCGCTTTTAAAGAAGCCATCATCGCCTATTTCATACATAGGGTCGCCTATGCCCAGGTAAGGTGCAAAATACCGGGCGTAGGTGAATACTTTTTTATAGTCATCCAGCTGTTTCTGATCCTGGATAATGCCTTTCATTACATAACCATAGAAAAGGCCGAGAGGCTCACCTTTTCTTACGATGGTATTGCCCTGGATATAGGAGTCAACACTGCTTGCATCGGTAAAGTCGCCGCTGATATCGGTTACCTTGCTCCTGTTGCGCGAAACGTTGATGGCGCCGGTCCACTGGAATTGTTTGCGTTTTATGAAATCCACGCCCAGGTCCAGTTCCAGGCCTTTGTTATCGATCGTGGCAAAATTGGAGATCACGCTGCTGTAAGAACTGCTGGGCGCCAGTTGTGTAGCCATTAACAGGCCGGTGGTATTTTTTTCGTAATAACCGAGCACACCGCGGAGGCGGGAGCCAAACATTTCAAAGTCGAGGCCCAGGTCTTTCTGCAGGGTTGATTCCCATTTAATTTTTTCATTACCCAGTTGTGTAGGCACCAACGCATTTGTGCCGCCATAGGAACCGGGTGTATACAAGGTATAATAAAGGTTATCGCCAAAGTTTTGGGTACCGGTGTAACCACCGCTGGCTCTCAGTTTCAGCTCATTGATCCAGGTGGCTTTTTTCATGAAAGGTTCCTCAGAAATACGCCATGCCACGCCACCGGAGGGGAAATAACCTACGCGGTTATCTTTCGGAAATTTGGAGGAGGCGTCTGAACGGCCGGTGAAGGTGAACAGGTATTTTTCTTTCAAGGCGTAGTTGGCGCGCATATAAAAACTGAGCAATGAGTTCTGCCCCGAGGTACCGGTAGATGGCAGGGTAATCGCTGCAGAAGAAAGATTGTTCAGGTATTTATCGTCCGGGAAACCCTGTCCGCTGGCGGAAAAAGAGTTATAACGGTATTTCTGCCAGGAGGTACCACCCAACAGGTTTAAGCGGTTGTTTTCATTAAACTGTTTATCCCAGGTAAG
>JBCNPS010000669.1:0-3380 GCA_039593235.1 Chitinophaga sp.
GGTGGTGGGTTTCCGTCTCGTTGCACAGCAGGGCCCGGGCGATGGCTCCGATCACCTGCTCCGAAGCGCGTACCGCGCGGCCCTGCTCCATCTCCTTCATATTTCACCTGGATATCATACCATCTTTCAATGTCTTTCATTACAGACTGAAAGGATTTACCTGTGAAACTGAAAATACCATTTTTCCATGCCAGTACCTGTTCCAGGTTGGCGTTGGAACTAATGTTGATGGTTGTTGCATTATTTGGTTGAAATGCTTGCTGGCCGGGCTTTAGCGTAACGGCGCCCTGTTGCACTAAAGCAGATGCGGAAACGGCAGTGATATTGCCGGGCAACACCCGGACCTTGCCTTCAACAAGTGTTGTTGCAATTACATCCTCATCAGCATAAGAATTTATATTGAAACTGGTACCTAACACTTCAACGGTGGTTCTTCCGTCAACATCCACCATAAAAGGCATTTTTGCGTTTTTCACCACTTCCATATACACTTCACCGGTTACTTTCACTTTACGATCGTTTCCTGTAAAGGCAGCCGGGAAAGTAATTGAACTTGCTGCGTTCAGCCACACGGTGGTTCCGTCGGGAAGTGTAAGACGGTATTGTCCGCCCCGTGGTGTAGACATTGTATTCATCATTACTTCGCCCCGGGAAAGTCCTTTGGCATCGTATACAATTTCACCACCAGCCGTTTTAACAATGGAAGAACTGCCTTGTTGAGCAATAGCGCCACTGGCAGCACTGTCCAACGTAATGGTGGTTCCGTCTGACAATGTAAGCAATGCCTTATTTGATCCGGGTAAAATATCAGGCGTTGGTATTGCCTTTCCTTTCACTACGTCTATGCCTGTTTTCTTTGAGGCCATATAGAAGTATGTACCGGTCCCCAACAGGATCAATACTGCAGCGGCCCAGCCCCATTTTTCCAGGAAACGCACCCGGCGAACAGGCGGAGCCTCATAAAAGGGCTGATCGGCGCGGATCATCGCTGCAGCCGTTTCTTCTACAGGAGAAGGATCAGCAAAAGAGCGACCGGCGCGGATCATAGCGGTAACTCCCTCTTCTATGCGGCTAATTTCCTGCGAAAAATCCAGCTGGTTGTTCTCCCATAATGGCCAATCCCGGTCCAGGATCTGCTGTACTATCTCCTTATTAGCCGGATCTTTGAGTAACCCGGTGAAGATAATACGCTCTTCACTGCTCAGTTTTCCCTGGGCGTACCGTTCAAAATAATATGTCAGTTGCTGTTCAGTCATTATATTCAGTACTAAAGACCCGGTTTAAATACGGGTAGGACGGGTCGGGGATAAAAAAAATTATAATTATTTAACCGGCTCTTCACACAGGCTGATGAATGCCCATAACAGGGCAATAATAACCCCGGCATTTCGCCTTAAATAGGCTCGCAGAAAAACCAATGCTTCCACCATATGCTCCCTCACGGTGCTCCTCGAAATGCCTAATCGCGCAGCAATTTCCTCATAGGTTAGCTGTTCGTTGCGGCTTAACAGGAATATTTCTTTGCGCCGTGGCGGCAGGGAAGCAATGGCCCGGTTCATAATTGTTGCCAGCTCTTTAGTTTCCAGGACTGTTTGCGGATCAGACAGCGCCTGGTCGGCCTGCGCAACATGCGGGGCTTCCGTTTCCGGTAGCCCACTCTGAAACCCGGAATACACACGGTTCCGGGTAACCACATATACATAGCCCGGGAAATTGCTGATGTCGGGAAGTTTGTGCCTGTTTTTCCAGATGCGCAGGAAAACATCCTGGGCCACCTCTTCGGCCAATTGGGGCGATTTAAGCCAGTAAAGCAGGTAAGGATAGATTACCTGGGAATATTTCCTTACGATCCGGTTGAACGCCCGCTCATCTCCCAGTGCTACCTGTTTCAGCGTCTCCCGTTCGTCTTGTTCCATATTTAAATTATCGTTGCTCAATCCTATGTCATTAACAATTAGTCTGTAAAATAGAATAATTCTGAAATATGATTTTCGCAGGAGAGTATATTAAGTATAAACGAGCACTTGTAAGAGGCTGCTCTCTAAAACGGCCCTCTTGTGAGTCAGTAAACTCATTGCAGGATTTTAAACATCTTATACAAAGAAAAACAAAAGTAGGTATTATTACGCTTTCATATTATCCAAACCTGCATTCAGTATGCGCTTAACTTCATCCGAAAGATAAGCCGGTTCAAGGATTTTTGCAACATCAACAAAGCGCATAAACCACCGGGCAAAGGAAACAGGACTTTGCCTGCAATCAAAATACATAATTATTTCATCAGCCAGGATTTCTTCCCGGGAAAACCCATAGCCCGGGCGTTCCCAATGCAGGAAATGGGCATAGCCAGGGTTAACAGCTATAACAATGGGGGTAGTATTATCTTTCAACCCGGCTGTTCGCAGCTCATCAACCGGTGGGTGTTCAAGTTCAAAATTATCATCGCGCAGCGTTATTTTCCTGATCCGGTCAAGCCGGAAGTTCCGGTATCCTGCCTTCAGGCGACAATATGCAAGCACATACCAGGCGCTGTTTTCATGAAACAGGCCAACAGGCTCCATTGCACGGACAGATGGCTGAACGGCGCCACTTTTTAAGTACACAATTTCCACCACTTTTTTATGAAGGATACTCCTTAAAAGCACATCAATGATATCCGGAAGATATTTAGTTTCCCTGAAAGGCTCACTCAACCGTAATTTATCTTCAAGATGCGATACATGATGTTTCTGTTGTGCACGAAACGAACTTTTGATTTTAATTAAAGCAGTTTCAAAATTTTGTTTCACAAATGCTGTTTCATGCTTTTGCATCATCTTCTCTGCAACCATTAAACTCAGTACCTCCTCCTGGCTAAATCTTGATGGCAACATCCTGAATCCTTCAATGATAGAAAATCCCTGCCCGGATTCATTAACTACCGGAACCCCGGCCTGTTCCAGCGCCTTTAAATCCCTGTACACTGTTCTGCGGCCGATATTAAACCGCTCCTGCAGCTCTTTATTGGTAACAACCGACCTGGATTGCAGTAAAAAGAAAATATGAACAATGCGTTCCAGCCGCTTTTTAATATCCATCAAGAATAATATTAATTACTATATATCAAAAAAAGGGACTGATTTAACATCAGTCCCCCTGCCGGTTATTTTACAACTGTAGCCTCCAGTTCAACTGTTAACGCTGCAAAAAGTCCCTTCACCTCCAGCAAGGTAGTTGCCTGTTTAATACCATGCCTGGCAATAAAGCCTGCATAAAGATCTGCGCACTCCGCAAAAAAGGTTGAAACGGAAGTGGTGTACACATTTAACCTTACAATTCCACTGCACTCGTAACCGGCAGTGTTAATGAGATGCTCCAGGTTCTCTATTGTTTGGATAAGC
>JBCNPS010000067.1:0-18515 GCA_039593235.1 Chitinophaga sp.
TAATAAAGTGGCCGCTGCTTTACCTGCCCTCCAGAAACTATTAGCCAGTAAAAACGAAAGCGTGAAACTGGCCGCCATTAAAGCTGCCGGCGCCACCGGCGGAGCAGCTGCATTGCCTTCTCTGCTGCAAACCATGAAAACAGGTGATGCCGCCACCGTGGAAGCCGTAAAGAATGCACTCCTTATTATGCCGGGTGAAGAAGTGGCTGCACAGGCGGGCGCTTCGCTGGCAACTATGCCGGCCACAGCGCAAACGGCCTTACTAACGGTACTGGCTGCACGTAAAGCAGACAGCCGCGTAAAGGATGTATTGCCGCTCACTGCCAGTACAGATGCCATTACCCGCAGCGCAGCTATTGCCGCGTTGAAAGACGTGGCTACAAAGGAAAATCTCCCTGAGCTGTTTACCTTACTTAATAACACCGGCAATGAAACAGATATTGCCAGCATCCAGGCGGCGCTCATCAGTGCAGGCGCTACCAGCAGTGACGTGCTTACACAAATGAAACAGGGGCCTGCTGCCAATCAATCCCGCTATCTTCCTGTACTGGCAGGTATCGGGGAAAAAGACGCCCTGCTGCCGGTAACTACCGCCTTTGCTAACGGCGACGCAGCTACGAAAAAAGCAGCAGTAAGGGCATTGTCTTCCTGGAAAAATACAGCTGCCGCACCGGCACTTTTAAAAATTGCCCGCGATGATGCCGCTAACCGCGACGAAGCGCTTGCCGGCTACGTTGGGCTCACCCGTCGCTCCGGTTTACCTGCCGATCAGCAACTGCTGATGTTCCGCAATGTAATGGAGCTGTCGCCCTCCACTGCCGTACAGCAGAAAGCTCTCGAAGGTATAGAGCGTTGCAAAACATTACCGGCGTTACTGTTTGCAGGTAACTACCTCGACAATACAGCCGTACAACAGGCAGCTGCCAACGCCGTGATGAACATTGCACTGGCGGATAAAAGCTACAATGGCGCCATTGTACGTTCCCTGCTGGAGAAAACAGCCAAGGTACTGAACGGCCCCGATGCCGATTACCAACGGCAATCGATCCGAAAATACCTCGCTGAAATGCCTGCCGGCGACGGGTTCGTTCCTCTCTTCAACGGTAAAGACCTTACCGGCTGGAAAGGACTGGTAGAAAACCCGGTTGCCCGTGGTAAAATGGATGCAAAAGCACTCGGCAAAGCACAGGATAAAGCAAACGACAACATGCGCAAAGGCTGGTCCGTAAAAGACGGCCTGCTGGTATTTGGTGGCAGCGGTGATAACCTCTGCACAGAAAAGAAATATGGCGACTTTGAAATGCTGGTCGACTGGAAGATCACCTCCCAGGGCGATGCCGGTATCTATCTCCGTGGTTCACCCCAGGTGCAGATCTGGGATACTTCCCGCACCGATGTGGGTGCACAGGTAGGCTCCGGTGGTTTATACAACAACCAGCAGCATGAAAGCAAACCACTGAAACTGGCTGATAACGCAATCGGCGAATGGAACCATTTCCGGATCCTCATGCAGGGCGATCGCGTAACTGTATATCTCAACGGTGAGCTGGTAACAGACAATACCATCCTGGAAAACTATTGGGACCGCAAACTGCCCATCTTCCCTGAAGAACAGATCGAACTGCAGGCGCATGGCACCTACGTGGCTTACCGCGATCTGTACATCCGTGAAATTCCACGCCAGCAGCCATCTGTATTAAGCGAGGAAGAAAAGAAAGCCGGCTACAAAATGCTGTTCGACGGTACCAACATGCATGAATGGACAGGCAATACCAAAGACTATGTGATCGACAATGGTAACCTGGTGATCTATCCTACCAATGGTGGTCACGGTAACCTCTATACGAAAGATGAATACAAGAACTTCTCTTTCCGTTTCGAGTTCCAGTTAACACCGGGCGCCAACAACGGCCTTGGTATCCGCGCACCATTGGAAGGCGATGCCGCTTATGAAGGTATGGAATTACAGATCCTGGATAACGAAGCAGACATCTATAAAGATCTGCACGTGTACCAGTATCATGGCTCTGTGTACGGTGTAATTCCTGCTAAGCGTGGTTTCCTGAAACCTGTTGGTGAATGGAATACCGAAGAAGCCATTGTGAACGGTACTCATATCAAAGTAATACTCAATGGCACCGTTATCCTCGATGGTGATATTGCTGATGCCCGTAAAAACGGCACATTAGATCATAAGAATCATCCCGGCCTGAACAGGGAAACGGGTCATATTGGCTTCCTGGGCCATGGATCCATTGTAAGGTTCAGGAATATCAGGGTGAAAACGTTATAGTTTTTTGTTTTGAGATACGGAACCGTTCCCGCGCAAGTGGGGACGGTTTTTTATTGTGTCTTGATAATTATAAAGCGTATAAATACAACGAACGTGTTAACCGTTAATTTGCGAATAGTCATTTTCTTTGTTGGCAGATATTGTTACCCTTATTATTAACTGTGGTGTTCAACCCGTTCATTTTCCTTTACTTATGAAATATTCACTGCTTGTATCTTTTTGTATCCTGACAGGGATTGGTCTTAACAGTAATGCTCAGAATAAATTAGATGCCACCGGTAACGCTGGTATAGGCACTACTTCACCCACTGAGAAGCTGGAAATATCTTCGGCTGGTTTGTCGAATATTAAGCTTACGCATATCTGGGATGTATTGGGGCCGGTTGGGGCTATTAAATTCAACATGGCGGGTACAGACCTTGGCCGTATTGAAATGGAAAGGATAATACCGGAGAATAGAAAGTCGGCATTAAAGTTTTTTGTGAAGGGAGATACCTTACAGGAGGCAATGCGTATAAATTATAACGGCTTTACAGGTATTAATGAAACCACGCCTATTGCAAGGTTACATGTAACTGGAGAACCAGGAAATGCTTTTGCAAAATTTACCCAATCTAATATATCTCCCACCGATGCGGTATTAACTATTGCCAATGCCACAAGTGGTGCCGGAAATTATATTCCCAATATTGTTGGTCGTACTTATATGCCCGGCAGGGCTTACGGGCTTTACATAACCGGAGAAGCCGAAGATGTGCTTCCTGCCGTAGATAACTCAATCGGCGCTGTTGTTCTGGATGGTAGAAGCAAAACAGGCCAACGACTTGCCACCAATAACGTACTGGCGGTTAACAGTTTAGGTGTAAACCTCATGCTGGTAAAAGCCAATGGGAGCGTGGCTATAGGCACCACAGATACCAAAGGTTACAAACTGGCAGTAAATGGCAGTGGCATCTTTACAAAAGTAGTGGTTAAATCCTACGCCAACTGGCCGGATTTCGTTTTCCACCCTAACTACAAATTGCCTGCTTTATCTGAAGTAGAACAGTTTGTTACAAAAAATCAGCATCTCCCCGCTATCCCATCTGCCAGCGAAATAGAAAAAGAAGGTGTAGATGTGGGAGAAATGAACAAACAACTTTTACAGAAAGTTGAAGAACAAATGTTGTATATTATAGAGATGAATAAACAACTGGCTACTCTTTCTAAAGAAGTGGAAGTACTGAAGCAGCAAGTCGCTACGAAATAACCCCTTATTTGCCATGAAAGCTATTTATCAACTGACCTTATTGTTGTTTGTCTGCCTGTTTGCCCGGGCCCAGGACAGCCTGTTGCAGAAAGCCAACGCTATTCCCGGGAAGTACCTGTCGCAGGTAAAACAAAAGTCCGATAAAATGGAACGGCAGATCACTGCACGCAGTGAAAAAGCCCTCAGCCGGTTTATGAAACAGGAAGAAAAGCTGAAACGCCGGCTGGGACGCATCGACTCCCTGAAGGCCAATAACCTGTTCACACATTCCATCGACTCCCTCGGCAGCCTGAAATCCCGTATGAAAGGCAAGCTTGGAAAATACTCCGGCGCACTAACCCAGGGAGGGCCTTATCTCGATAGCCTCAGTAATTCACTGTCTTTTTTGAAAGACTCCAAAGGTCTACTGGAACAATCCAAAGGCATTACTGATAAGCTGAACGGTTCCCTGAAGTCTGTTGATAACCTGAAAGATAAACTCGCCCAGGCAGAACAGATCAAAGCGTATATCCGTGAACGTAAGCAACTGCTGAAGGAACAGCTAAGCCAGTATACCGGCTTTACTAAAGACCTGCAGAAAATGAACAAGGAAGCCTACTATTACGCACAGCAACTGAAAGAATACAAGGAAGTTTTTAAAGATAAAAAGAAAGCAGAACAGAAAGCGATGGAAGTGATTAAGAAGATCCCCGCTTTCAACGACTTCATGCAGAAACATTCCCAGCTTGCCAGCCTGTTTAATATTCAAGGCGCCACCGCATCGGCTCAAAGCCTGGAAGGACTGCAAACCCGTAACCAGGTGGAACAGCTTATCCAGCAACGCCTCGGTAGCGGCCCCAATGCCAGCGCCGCTGTAAGCCAGCAAATGGCAGAAACCCGCAGCAAATTCGATGAACTGAAAAGCAAATTCCCTGATCTTGACAACGCCGCGGAAATGCCGGACTTCAAGCCAAAGGAAATGAAAACAAAAAGCTTCCTGCAAAGATTGGAATTTGGCAGCAACATCCAGTTCCAGCGCAGTAATAAATTCTTCCCTACTACCGGCGACCTTGCCGGTCAGGCTGCCTATAAGTTCCACAAAAATGGCAGCGCCGGTATTGGTCTTTCTTACAAACTGGGCATGGGCACCGGCTTTGATAATATCCATTTTTCCGGTCAGGGTATGGGTATCCGCTCTTTCATCGACTGGAAACTGAAAGGCACCTTTTTCCTGAATGGGGGCTATGAGCAGAACTATCAACCGGATTATGCCGGTGTGCCCGAAGGGGGAGGGCAGAAGTGGACACAGAGCGGGTTGATCGGGATCAGTAAGAAGTACAAGATCAATAGTAAACTGAAAGGCAATATGATGGTGTTATTTGACTTTTTGTATAACCAGCACGTGCCGAGAACGGACCCGGTGAAGGTGAGGCTGGGGTATAATTTTTAATTTTTGTTATCCGAAAACTATTCGAAATGCGATCTTCTTTTATCCTGTACCGTTTGTTAATCAGTATTGTTTTAATCATTTCCAGTTTATGTGTAAAAGCCGCCGGGGCAAACGGACCAGGCGATTGGTTCACAATAGGGCCTACCAATGCGGCTGCTTCTCCCTATAATATTTACTATTATAAAATAGCTAAAATTAATGGAGATGCACATCGGTATGCTACTACTATAGAATTAGATGTTCTAGGAGACGTCAATCATTATAACAGGCAGGGAGCTTACCGTATTCGAATTAATAAGCTTGAAACTACTACAGGACGATTCGATGGATTAGAGATCCGCTGTATTTCTGGTAATCCATCGGCCGCTACCTTTTATATTTTTAACAATGCCTTATGGGTAAAATCTAATTACCAGTGGGGAACTATTTATTATCGCACTAATGATTATACAGGTACCAGTCCCTTGAACACGGCTCCTTTCGACCAGACTATCACCGCTCCGGTTGGCTTTGTGGCAAGCACCGGCACCTATGGGTTGAATTGTGATTTTGATAATAATAAGTTTTATCAGCTGTCCTATGAAGATGTAGAGGGAAACACTACAAATATGGGCAAAATAGGTATCGGTACTGTACCGATATATCCACTGCATACGGTTTCGCCAGGAAACACAACAAGGGCATCTGCCTATTTATGGGGAGAAAACTATGGAGTAGCTGTGGGTACGTTAAATGCAACAGCTACCAACTATTCATTTGCCGTTTTAAATAATAATAATCCGGATGGTTCCGGCGCCACCGGTGGGGGGAAACCACTATTATACGTTAGAGGGGATGGTAATGTAGGTATAGGAACGAGCGCGCCCCAGGCAAAGCTGGCCGTGAAGGGTGATATTTTTGCCCAGAAAGTGAAGGTTACACAAAGTGGCTGGGCTGATTTTGTGTTTCATCCGGAATATCAGTTGCCGTCACTACAGGAAGTGGAACGCTTTATTAAAGACAATAAACATTTGCCGGAAATTCCTTCGGAGAAGGAGGTGGAAAAGGATGGATTGGATGTAGGGGAGATGAATAAGAAGTTATTGCAGAAGGTGGAAGAGCTGACGCTGTATATTATTGAGCTTAAAAAAGAGAGTGTGGAGCAACGGAGGGAGTTGGAGAGGTTGAAGGGGAAGAAATGAGAACCCAGTTTGCTTTTTGCAATTGACGTTAATTACATTATTTGCTTTGTCTTTTATACATTATGAAATATTGTTGGATTATCCTAAATGAATATCTATGAAATTGTCTCTTTTGACTGCCTGGCTGCGTATTTTTAGAAGCGGCATTTTACTTTTTCCACTGATATTTATTGCGCAAAATGGTCTTGTAGCGCAAAGTAGAGATGTTCAAAGTGTAATTGGCCCTTCCCCAAACATGACCAGCCTTTTTAAATTCAATGACCAGCCTATTTCCTTGTATACGGGCACCAATCAGGTCAGTATTCCAATATACACGGTTAAACAGGGTAAAATTGAGGTTCCTGTAACACTGATGTATCATTCAGGAGGCATTAAAGTCTCAGAAAGTGCTTCCTGGGTGGGACTAGGTTGGGCACTAAACGCCGGAGGTGCGATTACGCAGCTCATTTATGGTAAACCGGATATTCCTACCACAGCCATTGGACCAAATTATAATAATCCATCTGCATTGAATAAATGTGTACTAACATCCATATTGTCTGGTGTTACTGACTCGCAGCCAGATATTTATCAGTTTAATTTTGCGGGTATTTCCGGTTCATTTTACCTAAATGACAGTAATATTATTTGCCAGTTACCTTATTCCAGAATTAAGATAGAGCGGGTGTTCGATTTACCTGGGATAGGTTTGGCATGGAGGCTCACTAACACTGATGGAATCAGCTATCTTTTTACCAAACAGGAAACGGTTGTTTCAACAAGCCAGAGTGTTACCAACAGCAATGGGATGAATACCGGAGGGAATACCGCTCCTGGCCCATGGAACCTATATACGGTAAGTTCAAATACCTGGCATCTTACACAAATAGCATCACCGGATGGGGATACAGTTTCTATCGATTACGATATTTACTACTGCGAGAATCAGAATTTTGTTGGAGAAACAAACTTTTATAGCGGTACGGGGAATTGGTACACCAAACCTCCAAATTTGAGCAACTATGAATTACAACGGATTAATGGGTGGCGGATCAAACAGATTAATATGAAGAACGGCAGCATTAAGTTTATTGCAGGTGGAAATCGATGCGATGCACTGGAAGATAAGTATCTGTCGGAAGTGCAGGTGACTGATAGTATAGGGCATATCATTAAGAAACAGGTATTTAACTACAAGTATCTGGTAGGGAATACATGGTATGATTTGTCGCAGGTTAATTGTAATACAGAAACAAGACCATCTGTTTTTAATGTAGATGTAAACAGGAGCTGCTTGAGTAGACGACTAATGTTGGTCAAAGTAGACGAGGTTGCGCCCCTTACCAATCAGGTGGCTGCAAGTTATAAGATGGAATATGAGAATGCTTTCGGTCTACCATCCAGGTTTTCGTCGCAGCAGGATTATTGGGGATACTACAACGGAAATGCGCAATATTCTTTGCTCCAAACACTTCAGGCTTCAACTTCAGATTACCAGGGTATTAATGTTCCGTTTATTATGGGTAGAGATCCAAAATTACAGTATGCGACGCAGGGTTCATTGTCGAAAATAACCTATCCAACAGGGGGAAGCTCTACATTTACATACGAACTAAATACCGTGAGACATGAAACATCCAATGGTTGCGGAGCTACAATTGTAGTGCCAACAAAAAACTTTTCTTTGTCGGCCAATATTGATGGACAGTTTATCGGCTCTTTTGTTGTGAATCATTGCTCCGGAGGTGCTACCATTACATTTCAGGTGAATGGCTGCTTTTTTAATGATAATATGAGCATTCCCACTGTTTTACCATTTGGATTTAATGTTATAAAATCGGGAAGTGTTTACGTAACAAGTCAGGATATTATCACCCAGTCGAACGGTCATGCGGCTACCGGTACAGGATTTTATTTACCTAATGGAACTTATAACATATACTCCTACTCTACAACTGGTCCCCCTTGTACTTATAGCGTTACTATTCCTGGTAGAGCTGAGCTGCAATTTATTGCTGCTACCAACCAATATGAAAAGACTGTCGGAGGTTTAAGGATAAGAAAAATATTAAATGAAGATCCGGTAGGGAATACTACATCTGTGAAGACGTATGAATACATCAAAACAAGTAACGGAATAACAGCATCAAGCGGAACTGTATCTGATCCCCTGGAGGCGCCATTTAATAATTGCTACGTTACTGGAATGGATATGGCGAACACGCAAGACAATGTCTTTTATACACAGGGTAGCGTCTTTCCATTACTAACATTGAATTCAAATACTAACTATCCACTTAGAATGACACATGGCGCCCAGGTTGGTTATTCCCAGGTTACTGAAAGAAGCATCGACGATAGTGGCAATGATATTGGCACCACCATATATACGTTTTCTACTCCCGGTGATGAGTCCTTTCAATCACCTATTGTGCTTCCAAGTAATATAAATGGCAATGTTTCTGTCAATGATGGTGGATTATATCCTTTTGCACCTTCTTTTAGTAACGACTGGCAGCGGGGCCTGTTGCTATCAAAAAGTGAATATAAGAATAATGGTTCGGGGAATTACTCCCTTGTAAGAAGTGAGGAGAATGTATATTCCGATGTCAGGATACTTGATACTACGTATGGGATAGTGGCGGCCTACTACCTGGATTCAAAAGTTCCCTATTATAGCGAGTGTACGCCAGGGGCTGGCGATCGCTACAAATCATATTCTATTTTCAAATATACTCCGTATAGAATTTATTCTAAGTATGTTACCCTTGACGCCACTATTATAACCTATGCAGATAGCAATGGCAATGTTACAACCGATACAACAAAATATGGTTATACCAGTGGGTATCTTCAGCCGGGAACAGTTAAAAGAATAAATTCCAGGAATGAAGTGGTAACGATTAATAAAAAGTATCCTTACGATTATGGTATAAATGGAACTCCTTCCAATCCAATTGCCATAGGCGTAAAAAAGTTGCAGGAAATGAATATCATTGAGCCGGTTGTAGAAAGTTATACACAGGTATCTGCAAAAGACGGTAGCAACCTTCGAACCACAGCTGGCACCTTCACTACATTTAAATCCACTATTGCTCATCCTGATGTAGTTTACCAGTTGGAAATATCTTCACCGGTATCTAATTTTAGTCCCGCAAGCATCAATGCCGGAAGCAGCACTTTTGATACAAGGTATAAGCCCAATATAATCTTCGATATATATGACGCGTCAGGCAATCTTCTCCAACAACATAAGGCTGATAACCGGATCCATGCTTATATCTGGGATTACAATATAATGTATCCGATTGCCGAGATTACCAACGCATTGAGTAGTAATACATGCTATACCAGTTTTGAAACCAACGCAAGAGGTAATTGGACGATGAATGGAGGTACTGTCAGTAACATCGGCGGGTTAACGGGTAACAGTAGTTACACTATAAGTGCTGGTAACACAATCTCAAAAACAGGTCTTCCGATTGGCGATTATATTGTTTCTTATTGGACTAAAGGGGCAGCTTTAAACGTAAATGGCTTATCAGGCAGTCTAAAGTCATCCCGTAACGGTTGGAACTACTATGAACATAAACTATCAAATATCAGTGCTGTATCCATTACAGGTAACGGGATGCTTGACGAGCTACGGTTATTTCCGGACGGTGCTGAGATGAAAACTTATACATATGCTCCTCTTGTAGGTATAACAAGTGAAACTGGACCTGATGCGAGAACAATCTACTATGACTATGATGATTTGTCTCGTCTGAAAGTGGTTAGGGACCAGGATGGTAAAATATTAAAACAATATGACTATCAATATCAAAAACCGGTGAATCAATAACGAAGGATATAATGGCAAAATCTTTTTACTAGATATAATTGCTTCTGTTATTGTTACCCCGATATTTTGATTTTAAAACTTATATATATAATTATATGTCCCATCTGTCAATCCGTATTTTGAAAATAGCTGTTTATATATCCCTATACTTGATTGTGGCTAACATACAGGCTCAAACTCCCGGCGGAACGCAGTTGACAACGGCCACGCCTGTCGCATTGCCATCTTCCTATTCCAATCCGGTCATCAACTATGTCCGTACCTGGGAACCTGCATTACCCACTACTGATACAGCTTATGTGGCATCGGCCAGCCGGACAATAACTGAAGTCAGGCAAACAACTGCTTATGTGGATGGCCTTGGAAGGCCACTGCAAACTGTAGCCAAAGCTATGAGCTTTGGAGGCTATGATATCGTGTCTCCTGTTGTATATGACCAGTTTGGAAGAGAGCAGTTCAAATATCTCCCTTATGTTCCACAAAACATAAAGGATGGCAAATTTAAAACGGACCCATTTAATGCGCAAAGAAGTTTCTATCGCACACAAACACCCGGTGTTAGTGGCGATAGTATATATTATAGCCGCATTGATTATGAAGCATCTCCATTAAACCGGGTTTTAAAAGCCTATGCCCCAGGTAACAGTTGGGCAAAAAACGACCCTTCCACAGTGGAAAAGGGAGGAAATCACCCCGTAGAAAATAAATATCTTATAAACACCGCAGCAGATTCAGTCCGGATTTGGGAATTTGCTGCCGGAGGTGTTATTCCCACGAGTACCGTCGGACGTATATATGCTGCCGGTCAACTGTTTAAGAATGCCTCAATAGACGAAGCTGGTAATCAGGTAGTGGAATACAAGGATAAAGATGGCCGGGTGATACTAAAGAAAGTACAATTAAGTGCAAGCCCTGGCGCAGCACATATGGGTTGGTTATGTACTTACTATGTTTATGATGACCTGGGTAATCTGAGATTCATAATACCTCCCAAAGCGGTGGAAGCTATTATCAGTAACTGGGCAATTAGCACAGGTATAGCTGCAGAACTCTGTTTTATATACCGCTACGATGGCCGTAATCGGATGATCGTGAAAAAGGTACCCGGTACAGATTCAACAGAAATGGTTTACGACGTACGTGATAGGTTGGCTTTCTCCCGTGATGGTAACATGAAAGGCAAAAGCTGGCTAGTTACCTTTTATGATGGGTTGAACCGGCCTATCATGACCGCTCTTTACAACGTTGCTACGGACCGTGCCACCCTGCAGGGAACTATGAATACAGCAACCAGCAATACGCAAAGTCTGTCTTATAACTTCCCTGGAACTGCCGATCTGGTATTGGCTAATCATAACGGAAGCAGCTTGTATCAAGCTACTAATAGTATTATGCTTACAGACGGCTTCGACACCGGGACCGGTGCGGAAGTGACAGCGGAAATTAACACTTCAGCAATTAATGGTAATACGAATGTTACTGTTACCAACCCTTTGCCCAATATACCTATCAGTGCATTAACACCATTAACTTACACTTTTTATGAGAATTATGGTTTTGCGGGTAAGCAAAACTATGCCAGTACAGACACTGCTAAGCCCCAGGCTGGTAGCAACTTAAACTCGGAAGCATTACCAGCCACTGCCAGTACAATGATTAAGGGCCTGGTTACAGGTACTAAAGTGAGGGTGCTGGGTACGGATCAGTGGCTTACAACCACTAACTATTACAACGATAAAGGACGGCTGATACAGGTATTGGCAGATAATCTGAGCGGAGGACAGGATGTGACCACTAATCTGTATGATTTTAACGGGAAACTGTTAAGTACCTATTTACGTCACCGCAATCAACGCAGTGGTACTACACCGCAAACTGACGTGTTAACCATGCTGACATACGATGCCGGTGGCAGATTAATTAACATCAAAAAACGGTTGAATAACGATGTAAACCTGGAAAGAACAATAGCTGTAAATGAGTATGATGAATTAGGCCAGTTAAAGAAGAAACGTTTGGGTGTAACAGGTAGCACGCAACTGGAAACATTAAACTACGAGTATAATATCCGTGGCTGGTTAAAGTCAATTAATAAGGACTTTATTCCCACAGCAGGAAGTACAACCAACTGGTTTGGACAGGAACTTAGCTACGATTATGGGTTTTCTACTGCTCAATTTAATGGTAATATATCTGGTGCCAAGTGGAAAAGCCGCAGTAATGGCGTTGCACGTGCCTATGGGTATAATTACGATAAGGCCAGTCGCCTGACGGGAGCACAGTTTACCCAGCAGAACTCAGGCAGCACCAATTGGACAGATAACCAGGCTAATTTCTCGGTAAGCGGCTTATCGTATGATGCCAATGGCAATATTCTGTCCATGAGCCAGAAAGGATTGAATGGTGCAATTGTACAAACTATTGACAGCTTAAAG
This sequence comes from Chitinophaga sp., assembly GCA_039593235.1. Lineage (GTDB taxonomy): Bacteria > Bacteroidota > Bacteroidia > Chitinophagales > Chitinophagaceae > Chitinophaga. Next base: position 12,411 of record JBCNPS010000067.1, read on the forward strand.
TATGGTTATCTTGCAGGGAGTAATAAGCTGTCCTTTGTAACAGACAAGGTGAACAATACACAAAGCCTGCTCGGTGATTTCAAAGAAATCAATAACAATGAAACAGCAGATTATACTTATGATGTTAATGGTAATCTTACTAAAGACGCCAACAAAAATATAGATACTATCCGTTATAACCATCTCAATCTACCGGATAGCATAGCTATTAGAGGGAAAGGCATTATTAAATATCTGTATGACGCTGCCGGTGGCAAGCTGAGAAAGATCGTTACGGATAATACGGTTACCCCGGCTAAAATAACCACAACAGACTATCTCAATGGGTTTGTTTATCAGAATGATACGCTGCAATTTTTAGGTCATGAGGAAGGGCGCGTACGGGCTGTTTTTCAACCGGGGCAGCCACTGACGTTTAAATACGATTACTTTGTAAAGGATCACCTGGGTAACGTGCGTATGGTACTGACAGAACAAACAGATTTCTCCATGTACGCAGCTACCATGGAAACATCAGCTGCTGCAACAGAAACTGCTTTGTTCAGCAACATTGACAATACACGTTCGGCCAAGCCCGCCGGGTATCCATCAGATGAAAGTGCTGGAACTAATGCTTCTGTATCGAAACTAACCGCTGTTAGTGGTGGTAAGAAGATTGGCCCTTCCCTTGTGCTTAGAGTGATGGCTGGCGATACTATCCAGATAGGAGCAAAGGCTTTTTATAAATCCATCGGGCCTCAGAATAAAAATGCTACATCAGCACCTGCGGAAAGCATGCTGGCAGACCTGGTACAAGTATTTAGTGCGGGGGGGGCAACCAATGCTACCCATGGTGTTGCATCTTCTGAACCGGTAACGCCGTTTAACAGCAGTTTCTATAATAACGACTATCAGCGCCTGAAAGAAAAAGAACCTGATCAGCAAAGCGCCGACAGACCGAAAGCATATCTTAATTTTGTTTTGTTTGATGATCAGTTTAAATTAGTGGATGGAAATAGCGGTGTTAAACAGGTAAAAGCAGAACCGGACCAATTACAGACATTAGCGCAGGACAAAATGGTGATGGAGAAGAGTGGTTTCCTGTATGTTTACACCAGTAATGAAAGTCCGCAAGAGGTGTTCTTTGATAACGTAGTAGTGACGCAGGCGAGCGGGCCGCTGTTGGAGGAGACACATTATTATCCGTTTGGGCTGACGATGAGTGGGATTAGTTCGAATGCGTTGAAGGGCATGAATTATCCTGAGAATCATAAGAAGTATAACGGGATAGAGTTTACGGATGACTTGGACTTGGATATATATGATGCGCAGTTAAGAAATTTGGATCCGCAGATAGGCAGGTGGAATCAGATAGATCCAAAGATAGATAATATGGAGATGTGGAGTCCGTATGCATCTAATTATAATAATCCTATTAGATATAACGATTTTTGGGGCGACTCTGGGACGGTGCCTTTGATTCGTCCCAATCCTGTAAATAATGATGGAGACCAAAAGGGGATTATAAATAATGCGACTGCGGACTTTTATAAACGGAATCCCATAGGAGCTGCTGAGAAAGATTTTGCTTACTATGCATTGAGTCTTTTGGGGGTAAATGCCTTGGATGATTTTATTGCAAACCGTTTTGACTCAAAGAATAATAGCGTGAGTCAGATTGCAGTTGAATCAATTTGGCTGGGGTTGGCAATATCAAGGGAGGGAGAAGGTCCCGGAGCATCCAAACCACCCAAACCAACAGCACTTGATGGCAGCTTTTCCATAACGGAACTTGGATGGAAAGATTATCCTACTGTGGGAGATGTTCCTCGTCCGGAAGGGCCTTTTAGGTTACTTGAGAAAGGAAGCGCAGAATACGAAGCTGCTCGAACTGCTGCAAATAAAGCAAATCAAAATATGCATAAGGCTGATCCTTCATTGGTTGGGAAAGATGTTCATGAAATACAGCCTGTAAAATTTGGAGGCAGTCCAACAGATCCTCTGAATAAGGTTCCGTTGGTGCGTTCCGTACACAGCCAATATACTACATTCTGGAAAAGGATTCAGGTAATGCTTGAACAATATAAATAGAGACTATGGATCAAAATGTAAATCACCTTACTCGGCATTTTCAAAGAAACAAAGTATTGGATTTAGATTCCATTCAAGAGATTATAAAGGCCATAAATTGCAAAATCCCTTTGGAATACCTGGAGTTTATGAAAGAAACGAATGGAGGTGAAGGTATTATCGGCGAAGGAAAGTATGTAAGATTTTGGGCATTTGAAGAACTTTTGCCTGCAAATAATGATTATAATATATCTGAATTCGCACCGGATCTTTTTATGATAGGTTCAGATGGAGGAGGAAACGGTTTTGGATTTAGAAAATATGATGGAGTATTTATTGAAGTTTCATTTATTGAGATATCTACTGAAAACGCAGAGGAACGTGGTAAGGATTTCGTAAGTTTCCTTTCATTTTTATCAGAATCATAAGAATATGTAAAAGATGTGATGCCTGAACTCAGATGTAACTACATATTATATATTAACAAATTAAAAATGAAAACTGTGTCTGAAATTAAAAAGTACATTGAGCTAATACAACTAAATAAAGAAGCAGGAAACCATCCACCTAAAGGACCATTCAGAATACTGCATGGTAAGGAATATACATTAACATTTGAAGAGATGAACAGATTCAATAGGAGGCTTCATAACGCGGATGAATCATTACGGGGGCTGGATTTTCATGAAATTCATCCTGTCAAGTTTGGAGGTGAACCAACCGATCCAACAAATAAGATTCTGCTATCAAGGACAGTGCATCTTCAATTTGTGAAGTGGTGGAATAAAAAACTTTATGAGCTTAAGGATTCACTTTGAAATGTTAACTTTTATGAATGTATTTGATAAATTATCAGGAAAGAATCCGCCTGTTGCCGGTAGTGAAATGAAAACATTTTTAACCCAGGTAGATTTTATTCCTCCAGTGGATTATGTTGATTTTATGCAGTTGCACAACGGATCTGAAGGAGGAGTTGGCTATAATGCATATCTAAATCTATGGCCCATCGATCAACTTGTTTACTTAAACAGTGACTTGAACGTATCACTTTTTGCGCCGGGTTATTTTATATTTGGCTCGGACGGGGCTGGGGCTGCATTTGCGTTTTATAAAAAAGATGGTTCAATTGTTGAATTTGGTCTCATTGGGATGCTTATGCAGGATGAGCCAATTCACAGAGGGAATAGCTTTACAGCCTTTGTCGATTATTTGTACAACTATTAATAATTTAGTAGCCGTAAGTAATTAACATGATAAAAGGTCATAAGTACAATTATACCATTGTACTTATGACCTAAAACTACTAAAGGCGCGCTTTGGGCGCCTTTAATATCCTCATCCCCTCACCCCCTCCCCGCCGGATCCTGCCTGAACATCTTCACCAACATCCCATACAACTCCGGGTGTTTCTCCGCCAGCAAATCAGGCCGCTCAAAAAAGTACTCTGATATCACGGCAAAGAACTCCGCTTCATTCATCGCCCCATAAGGATTAATATCCGTATGCCCCTCCGATATCTGCTGAATGGTCTGGTGCACCAGCTTCATCCACGGAATACTATAGCTATGATCCAGTAATTTGCTCGGGAAGCCATCTATGGAGCCATCGGTTTTATCCAGCAGGTGTACAAATTCATGTATGGCGGTATTGTTCTTATCGGTTACATTGGAGAAGCCTTCCCGGAGGGCGGAGCGGGAGAGGATCATTTGTCCGTTCAGCGCGCCGGAGCCCACCATGCCGAGAATGTTACGGCGATTGCCTTCATACTGGTAGGTTTCGTCGAAGGTATCGGGGTAAAGAATAACGTTAGTAAGATTGAAGTATTCCCAGTCTTTGAACCCAAAAATGGGGATGATGCCGCTGGCGGCCACCAGCACACGGTCCAGCGGTTCTACTTCGGTGCCTACGCCTTCTATGCTGGTGCGTTTAAGGAAGCGTTGTACCATGGCTTCAAAGCGTGTTTTGTCTGCAGGTTGCAGTTGCTGGTAGTAGCGTACGTGTTCTTCTAACAACGACTGGTACCCGTCGGGTACGGCCGTTTTCTTCCCTTTCCGGCGACTGTACATATTCTGAAAGTACAGGAACAGGATAAGTCCTATCATTATCAATCCGAATAAAACCATGTCTGTAGTTATTTTCTGTATGCTTTAAACTCTGATCCTTTCTTCCATGCAGGAAAAGTATTTTCATTGCTGAGTTGGTAGCCTACGTCGAACAGGAGGCGGATGTCTTCTACCATGCCGTCCAGGTTCCAGGTGTTGGCGTCAAATTCATCGGCAGGGGAGTGGTAACGCAAACGGTTATACGCCGCGGTTTGTTCTTTGCCCCAGCCGGGTTCATGTCCCAATACATCGTTACCGGGCCCGATGTATAATCCGGGTACGCCTTTCTTGGCAAAGTTGAAATGGTCGGAACGGAAAAACCATCCGCCTTCCGGGTTGGCTTCCGGAACGGTGATCCTGCCTTGCTTTTGAGCGGCGCGCAGGGCGTATTCATCGAGCTCCGATTGCCCGTAGCCTATCACCGTGATATCACGGGTACGGCCAAACGTATTGAGTACATCAAGATTAATGTCTGCAACGGTTTTCTCCATCGGGAATACCGGGTGCGCGGCATAGTATTCCGATCCCAGCAGCCCCTGTTCTTCCCCGGTAACAGAAAGGAACAGGATGGAACGGCCCGGCGCCTGTGGCAGTTTGGTAAAAGCGGTGGCTAGTTCCAGCAGCCCTGCGGTGCCGGTAGCATTGTCTACGGCGCCGTTATAAATGGAATCTCCTTTAACGGGCTCGCCTATACCAAAATGATCCCAGTGCGCTGAATATACAACACATTCCTGCGGGCGTTTAGCGCCGGGTAGTACTGCCAGCACATTATGCGAGGTAGATTTTTTAATTGTATTATTTATAACGAGAGATGTATTTAAATGGAGATCCACCGGCTTGAAACCTTTTGTCCTGGCCTCTTGCATAATATCTGGCGATACGCCGGCCAGCTGGAAGATCTTCTTTGCTGCATCCAGCGTGATCCAGCCTTCCATTGCGGTACGATGCATGTTGTTATTGGCGGTTTGCAGGTGCAGCTTGGAGTTGGACCAGCCGCTGCGTACCACCTTCCAGGGATAACTGGCTGCTGCCGTTTCATGAATAATGATCACACCGGCGGCGCCTTGCCGCGATGCCTCTTCAAATTTATAGGTCCAGCGGCCGTAATAGGTCATAACGCGGCCTTTAAACAGCGTGCTGTCCGCAAAGCCGGGATCGTTGATCATCACAATTACCGTTTTGCCTTTTACATTCAGTCCTTTGTAATCATTCCAGTTGTATTCAGGTGCAACGATACCATAACCGGCAAATACCAATTCACTCGTGGGAATGGTTACCTGCTCCTGCACGCGGCGGGTAGCTGCTACAAAATCTTCCAGGTACTGCAATGATAATTCCCCATGAGTGCCTTTTATCACCAGGTTGCCGGCGGGTTTGGAACTGATAGATACCATAGGCACTTCCTGGAAGTAGCTGTTACCGTTACCGGGCTTCAGGCCCAGCTGCTTAAACTGCGCAGCAAGGTATTGTATGGAGCTGTCTTCCCCACGGGTAAAGGGTTTGCGGCCCTCAAAGGCGTCGGAGGCAAGCACGCTGATATGCCGGGCAAACCCCGCCGGGTTAATAGCTTTGATGGCGGTTGAATCCTGCGCTGTGAGCCGGGTAACCGGTAACAGCGCCACTATGGCCAGTATAATGGACGTTTTCAATGTTTTTATGATTTATTCAGGGCAAAAATTAGCGGACTTAAGCTAGATTACCAAAAAATAACATCCTGATAGTGCGCGGATATTTTTTAAATATCGATGGAAGATGCGTTTTTTCGGTTAAAATCTGCGTACTATTGATTAATTACAGCAGCATGCTATCGGGCCCCTGCGGCTATTTTTGCTGACATAAAAAAGATAGGAAAAATGGCAGCAATTAACTGGCAAGGCGTATTTCCCGCACTGCTTACCCCTTTTACTGCGGATGATCATATTGATTATGAGATGTTCGACAAAAACCTGCAGGC
>JBCNPS010000670.1:0-3372 GCA_039593235.1 Chitinophaga sp.
CGTTTAACATCGGGCGGCTGAACAGCACCATCACCTATAGCTCGGTTAACAGCATGAAGGGGGAAGGACTTCACTCCTATCTGGTTAAGATCAGGAGCGAGCTATACGGCATCGGCAACCTGCTGAATGAATACTATTTCGCAAACGCTTAACCATTATATTATATGCCTGTTTTTAACATAAAACATATCACGCATTACATTTACGAAACACCGGTACGCGACAGCGCCAATCAGATCATCCTGTACCCGGTAAAAGATGAATACCAGAAAGTGATCAGGCATAACCTGGCTATTTCTCATCACCCGGACGTAGAAGTATTCAAAGACTACTATGGCAATGAAGTGGGAATTTTTACGCAAACGGAACCGCATCATGAACTGAAGATCGTTTCCACCACCTGCGTGGAAACCATTTCACGGCCGCTACCCGCAGATAACCTGCCTCCCGCCTCCCAATGGCAGCTGCTGGAAACAATCCGTTATGATGTAGCCTTTATCGACTATCTCAAACAGGAAAACTTTGAAAGCGTGGCTTCCCTGCGCCAAATTTCGCTGGACCTGAAAGAAGATACCGATACCCCTTTCAGAACAGCTGTACGCTTTTGCGAATATGTATACACGCATTTCGATTATATTAAGGGAGTTACTACAGTAAACAGTACCCTCGATGAAATACTATTACTACAGGCAGGCGTGTGCCAGGATTTTGCACACCTGCTAACCGCTATGCTGCGCTTCACACAAATTCCGGCAAGATACGTAAGCGGGTATATTTGCCCCAATAAGAACGGGATGCGCGGGGAAGGCGCTACCCATGCCTGGGCAGAAGTATATATTCCCGAATATGGCTGGCTGGGCATCGACCCCACCAACAACTGTATTGCCGGCGAAAATCATGTAAAACTCGCGGTAGGACGTAATTTCAGCGACTGCTCCCCTGTGAAGGGCGTATACAGCGGTGGCGCAGGACATACCCTGGATGTGACCGTATCAGTAGGTTACGACGACCACGAGCATTTTGATCCGGAACCATTTCTCTCTCCTGCCCAGCCAGCCATGAGCACCACAGTTTCACCTGCCCCTGCAAAAAACAGTTACCAACGCCATCTGGAAGAAATAATGATGCAGCAACAACAACAGCAACAACAATGAATACCCCAATTATACCGGCGAATGACGGAATCCCGTCTGCGGAGCCTGCCAGGCCGGCCTGGCTCGCTTAATTACATCTCTTATTTATTTCTTAAAACAATTTGATAATTCACAAATAAAGAAAAATTTATATAGTTTTGCCGGGAACCTTAACGAGCGAACTATAAACTACAACTGTCACACTTAAAAGAGTACAATGCAACGCTTAGCCACGAAAGGGCACTGGGATGCTTTATGCCATACCATTGGCAGGATCCCGCCAAAATACCTGTATGCTTTATTTCTGTTAATGGCGGTAGGCATCTCTTTTCATTCCTGGTTTTCTTCGCAGGACATGGAAAGATGGACCCGCTACAACAACTTCCTGATCTTTAAACAGGCATTTTCACACCTGGTACATAACCAGGACCTCTACGTGCTATATGAATCAGAGTATTACGACCTGTACAAGTACAGCCCTTCGTTTGCTTTGTGGATGGGCGCTTTCGCCTGGATGCCGGATGTGCCTGCATTGATCTGCTGGAACATCATGAACGTGGTGGTATTTATCATCGCTATCAGGACCTTGCCGGTAAAGAAGGAAAAACAATCTATCCTGCTGTTGTTTTTAGCTATAGAGATGATGATCGCGCTTACCAGCTCACAGATCAACGTATTTATCACGGGCTTTTTTATTCTTGCATGGCACTGCATGGAAAATAAGAAGATCTGGCTGGCAGCATTGCTGCTGGTGGTAACCGTATATATCAAACTGTTTGGCGTAGTGGCCATGTCGTTATTCCTGCTATACCCTGAACGCTGGAAAGCCGCGTTGTACACCGCTTTCTGGACAGCCGTGATTGCAGTGATGCCTTTGATGGTGATTTCATGGGACCAGTTGCTGTTCCTTTACAAGAGCTGGGGCCACCTGCTGGCCAACGATTACTCCGCTTCCTATGGCGTTTCCGTTATGGGCTGGTGGCATACCTGGTTTAACATGGATATATCCAAACAGCTTTTTATCATGGTGGCAGCAGCCATATTCATGGCGCCATTTCTACCTATACTCTACAACCGGGAACCAAAGTATAACCTGAGCATGCTGGCCTCCGTACTGATATGGGTGGTGATCTTTAACCATAAAGGCGAATCGCCTACCTATATCATTGCGCTCACCGGTGTGGCCATCTGGTATTTCACACAGGAACGACCTTCAACGCTAAATACCGTACTGGTAGTGCTTACATTGGTATTCACCTCGTTTTCTTCTACCGACCTGATCACGCCATACTGGATTGCCAGAACTTATGTAGAACCTTACGCGGTGAAAGCCGTGTTTTGCTCCATTGTATGGCTGAAAATAGTATTGGAGCCTTTCTTCGTGGCAGCAGCGGAAACGGCCACCATTTCGGCCGACAAACTGCAACGGGCGGCATAAAAGCACCATCATCCATGCCGTTACCATGGAGTATCCATACAGTAAGCCCCTGCTTTACCTGCCGGGGATTGTTTACAGTAATCAATGTAGTGTTTTTCGCTATCCGGATTTTAGCGGATGTAAATGGTCATTTAATTGTATATCAATTGGTATCAATTAAATTAAGAGCTCAGGTTATATGGGCTGTTCCAGCTAAAAGATTTGCCGTAAATTGCGCCTGTACGGGATACCCATCCCCATATTCATCCAATAAAACAGGTTACCCGCATGATCAGAAGAATTGGCAACAGCATCATTATCTGTAAAGATACTCCCCCATCGGGCGCTTTATACTTTTCCTGCTTTGCTGTTTTTGTACTTTTTGTTATTGCAGTAGTTTGGCTGATTGGCATTTTTACTGAGTACTACACCATGGACAGGAGTTTTGTTACCGGGGTAACCATTCTTTCACTCATCGCAGCTTTACTTGGCTGGAGACTGGCAACGTTAATAAAATCAATGATCGATGTGATGAGAGGAAAACCGCAGATAAGGATAGACAGCGATGGTATAGCCATATTGGGAGATAAATTGAGGCGCTGGACGGAGATAAAACAAATCAGGTTGGTGAAGGATTTTGATGCAAAATATATTGCACTGGAATCTTTTTCAGAAGATGATAATATGAATTATATGCTGTATTCCCCTTTTGAGACCAGGGAATTTAAGCACCTGGAAGAACTTAAAAGTATATTGAACCAGTTTACTGACAAGGTACAGATCAGTGAATAAGGGATGCCTCAAAACCAATTTGAGACATCC
>JBCNPS010000671.1:0-3366 GCA_039593235.1 Chitinophaga sp.
AAACCCAATAAACAAAATCAGCGAAATCAGTATAATCATCATAATCCTGAGTCAGACAACCTCCGCTTCGATAATCTCTCCGGAAAAAACATTCTCCGCAAAAAATCTTCACAAAAAACAAAATCAGTGAAATCAGCGAAATCATCAAAATCCTGAGTCAGACAAGATCCGCTTCGATAACCTTCGCTTAAAAAAACACTCTCCACAAAAAACAAAATCAGTGAAATCAGCATAATCATCAAAATCCTGAGTCAGACAAAATCCGCGTCAGACAATCTCCGCGCGCGAGGAAAATATATTTGTCAAAATAAACCAATTGGTCTAATTTGTACCCCGTATGGGCAAAGCAGAAAAAACGCGCCAGTTTATCATAGAAAAGGCTGCTCCTATTTTCAATAAAAAAGGGGTAGCCGGAACTTCTATCAGCGATATCCTGAAGGCTACAAAACTGGCCAAGGGAGGCGTGTACGGGAATTTCTCCTCCAAGGAGGAAATAGTGATGGAGGTGTTCGATTATATCGCAGAAGAAGAGAAACTGAACCTGCGGCAGGTAACGGCCACTGCCAATACTTCCGCTGGTAAGTTTGAAGCGTTGTTCCAATACTACGCCCGCTTCCCGATGGAGCAAAAAGTTGCCGGCGGCTGCCCCATGCTCAATTTCGGCGTGGAAGCGGATGATACCAATCCCGGGCTGAAAAGAAAAGTAAGTGAATTGGTACTTTATTATCAGTCGCGTATCGCTAAAATGGTGCAGTACGGAAAGGAACACGGCGAATTTAAACAGGACTGGGACGAGCGCAAATTCGCCATCCGGATGTTTACCATGCTGGAAGGCGCTATGCTCGTGAGCGCGGTGCTCGGACATAATAAACAAATGCTCGTGGTATTGGATGCACTAAGAGAGGAAATCAGGCTGCATAGCCGCTGACTTTTTTATTTCTTAAAATAAACCAATCGGTCTAAAATGCAACACCAGGTTTTACCATTGTCTTTGCGGATGACCGGCGCGATTTTATCCGCCATGAGCCGCCCTTTCCCGGTTACCACGGCAAAGCTGTTTTATCGGCTGTATTGTACACCACCGGCACTGAAACTCCGACCCGTACACCAGCAGTTCCGCGATCAGGCCGTCATACAGCAGTTGCAGGTAACCAGTTACCCATTCGATGACGCGCCCCTGAAAGTAACTACTTATCGCTGGGGAAACACCGGTCCTAAAGTATTATTACTGCATGGCTGGGGTGGCAGTCCGCTTCATTTTAAACAGCTTATTACTTCACTGGTAACACAGGGTTACCAGGTAATAGCCTATGATGCACCGGCGCATGGCCTCTCCGGAGGCAAACGCACCAACCTGGTGCAGTGGATGCATGTGCTGGAACAGGTAATACAGCAGGAAGGTTTGCTACATGCTATCGTAGGCCATTCATTCGGCGGTCTTAATGCTGCGTTAACGCTTTCCCGAAAAGAAATACACGTACCCCGGCTGCTGATGCTCAGTACAGCGCTCAGCGCTCCTGTATTTTTCGATGAAGCGCTCCGCCTCTTTCGTATCCACCCCGTGGTAATGCCCGTGCTGCAACAGCTGATCCGGCAACGGTTAAGAGAAGATCTCTCGGACATGGACCTGCACCGCTACATCAATAATATCAAAGCCGATAAGATCTGGATGGCCTACGATACCACCGATACCCTGGCCAAAGCCACGGAAATAGATGATTACCTGCAGCAGTACCCGGCTATACAATCGCTCCGCATTACGGGCGACGGCCATTTCCGCATCATGCGGCACGAAGCAGTAGTGCAGGGAATCCTTTCGGTACTGGCGGCAGACGTACATGAAATAAAATCCTGACCTTCGGGTATATAACTTTGCATATGCCCAGGTATATAACGGTTACCTCATTACTGAATAAAACAAAGCAACGGGATCCATGGTTCCTGGATGATTATACCATTAACCCATTCAGTGGTTGCGCTTTCAACTGCCTGTACTGTTATATCCGCGGTAGTAAATACGGCGTCAATATGGCGGAAAAGCTATCGGTGAAAGAAAATGGGTTAGCTATTCTTCGCCGGCAACTCGCAGCCAGGGCGCGTAAGCGGCAGCAGGGCTTTGTGGTGCTTTCTTCTGCCACAGATGCCTATCTTCCACTGGAAGAAAAGGAAATGCTCACCCGGGGCATTTTGGAACTGCTATTGGAATACCGTTTCCCGGTGCACATTATTACCCGGTCTACACTGGTGCTGCGCGACCTCGACCTGCTCCAGGAAATTAATGAACAGGCCGTGCTGCCACCTGATATGGCTTCCTACAGGCATAAGGCCATGATCACCTTCTCCTTTAGTACCATCGACCCTGTAGTGGGCAGGCAGTTTGAACCCGGCGCCCCTGCTCCGTCACAGCGACTGCAGGCCCTGAAGAAATGCGCAGATGAAGGGTTTATGACCGGTGTGAGCTTAATGCCACTCCTGCCGTTTATCGGCGACAGGCCGGAGCAACTGTCACGGCTATACGCCGCTTTTCATGAGCATGGTGCACGTTATGTATTTCCTGCTTCTGTTACATTGTGGGGAGAGGAAGCGGCGGATAGCAAACAACTGGTAATGCAGGCCGTGCAAAAATATTACCCGCAGTATGCGGAGCACTACCATCGTTTGTTTACCGGCAACAGCCAAGTGCCTACTGCCTACAACACCGCCCTTCAGACTGCCGCAGCTGTGGAAGCGAACCGGTACGGGCTTTTGCCGCAGATCCCTTTTGAATAGAGGTATAGCATTTCAAATGGCTTTTCTCATAGATCCCTTTTGAATAGATGCATAGCGTTTCAAATGGTTTTCCCATAGTCCTTTTGAATAGATGCCTGGCATTTCAAATGACTTTTCTCTTGGCCTCTTTTGGATAGATACATAGCGCTTCAAACAGCTTTTCCCTTAGCCCTTTTTGAATAAATACCTGGCATCCCCAATCGCATCTTGCAAAGATCCCGGCAACATCGCAGCTATCTTTTTTTCATCTCCTTAAAAATTTTATGCGTTTAAACTTGCTTTCCCCCGTGTAAATGAATATTTTAGAAGAATGAATTTTAAAACCCACGTATATGAGTAATGTTAATAACCGCAGGCAGTTCCTGCGTCAAATGGGAGTGTACACAATGGGAATGGGGATGCTGCCCGCTATCCTGGCAGCGTGTAATAACGGGAAATCTACTAAAAGTGAAAGTGACAGCGCTGCAGCCGCCAAACCCGGAGAAACCGCTGCGCACGAACTTTTCTTTAAGATTTCCTTGGCGGAATGGTCGTTTCATAAAGCGTTGTTTGCCGGTAAAATGAACCATCTTGATTTTGCTTCCCGTGCAAAGAACG
>JBCNPS010000672.1:0-3333 GCA_039593235.1 Chitinophaga sp.
GTTTTGGATTGCTGTACGGCAGCAAATGCGCTGAGCTGATGTTTACCGAAATGCTTATCGTAGCTCAGGCGGAGGAAAGAGTTCAGTAATGTGTAGTTGATCTGGCTTTCCGACAGGGAAGGGTTATTGGGTCCGCCTTTCACCGGGCTGTAGGTATCTGCGCCTTTATCATACTGATACACGATCCAGTTATGCGCCAGCTGTTTATCAAATTCAAAACGTTTGTCGATAGACACCATTCCATCTACCGATAATCCTTTTGCCAGTTCATAACTCGCTTTACCGATGATGCTGCCGGTGGTGATGGGTCTTTTATCTGCACCGGATAACTGCGCCATAGCCAGCGGGTTCTTTCCCATTTCCACACCGGCGCCCATGAGCCCATTAGGGTAATAAGCAGGAAGTGTTGGGTAAGTGCGGTAAAGAAATTCAAATACATTGGAGGCGCCGAAACCGGCCAGTGCGGTCTTTTCTTCCTGGCGGCCGGACATCTGTACCGTTGCCTTGAATTTAGAAGAGAAGTTGATATCGAAGTTAGCGCGGATATTATATTGTTTGTAGTTAAGAGGACTATTGCGATATAATCCTTCCTGGTTCAGGTAACCGCCGGAGATATAATACGACAGTTTATTGCTGCCGCCGGAGAAGGAAAGATTGGCCGTAGTTTGAGGCGCCACTGGTTTCATCAGTTCTTTTTCCCAGTTTGTATTCGGGTAAGATACCGGGTCTTTCCCGTTCCTGAACAGTTCTATTTCCGCATCGGAATAGCGCTGGTGTGTGCCTTGTGAAGGGTTATTATAATAGCCTATTTCATTCACGATAGTAGCATAGGTAGCGGCATCCACAAATTCAGGCAGGCGGGTAGGTTTAATGAAGCCCTGGTTAAGGTTAAAGCTGAAATTTGTTTTGCCGGCTTCTCCTTTTTTGGTGGTAACCAGGATAACGCCGTTAGCCGCCTGCGAGCCATAAATAGCTGCGGAGGCGTCTTTCAGGATACTGATGCTTTCTATATCGCTGGGGTTTAACCGGGAAAAGCCGCCCAGCGCATTCGGCACGCCATCAATTACGATAAGGGGGGCTGAGTTACCGGTAGTAGCCACACCGCGGATCAGCAGGCGGGCATCGTCGTAGCCCGGCTCCCCGCTGGTGTTGGGGGCAATGAGGCCCGGCATACGGCCAACTAGTGAGTTGGAAATATTCGGTTGCGGGCTTCTCACTATCTCCGCGCTTTTCACGGCTGCTACGGAACCTGTTAATGTTGCTTTCTTCGTGGTACCGTAACCTACCACTACTACGTCGTTCAGCGTTTCAACGGATGTTTCCAGTGCAATGGTGGTGAAATCTTCTGTGAGTATCAGTTCCTGTTGGCGGAAGCCAATGCCTGAAACGATCACGGTATTGTTACCTGCAGGTGCAGTAAGCGTAAACTGTCCGTTAGCATCGGTTTTGGCGCCCGTGGTAGTGCCTTTCACGACTATGGAGATAAACGGTAATGGTGATTTGTCCGTGGAACTGATGACTTTACCTTTGAATGTTTTTTGCTGGGCATACCCTGGTATACACAAACAAAAGGCAGCAAGAAATGCAATAAAGCATTTCAGCAAATGTCTGGCAATCATTTTTTTTAGTTTAAAACGTAAATGGAATACGAATGGCGGAACGGTGTGGTGAACCCGTCATTCATAACGTGCTTTCAGTTGATTTGTGTTATTTACATCTGTACTATACTATACTATTCTACAAATATAATTTCCGGTATTGAATTGTCCAAAAAAAATTTACGCGGATTTTGTCTGACTCAGGATTACGCTGATTATGCTGATTTTTTTGATTTGATCTTCTGGGATTTTACATGATTAGCGGAGATATGAGCGAACTTTTATAATAATAAAAGGGAGATAAAAAGCGAATATGCTTTTATCTCCCTTTATTATTTTTGTCAAACGTTATCAGATTTATCAAAATCTAACTGATCAACCAGGTATAACCAATATCCGCTTACATCTCCGCTAATCATGTAAAATCCCAGAAGATCAAATCAAAAAAATCAGTATAATCAGCGTAATCAGTTTAATCCTGAGTCAGACAAAATCCACGTTGGAGGGTTAACAGATTCTTTTTTTATAATAGTTGTTCTTCTTTCATCAGGTATTCCCCATAGGCTTCCAGGTGGCTTATCACCAGCAATGCCTGCTTCGCCCTATCAGTGAGTGCGTAATCTACACGTGGGGGTTTTTCCTGGTAAACCTGCCGGGTAACCATGCTTTTTCCCTCCAGGCTGCGCAGTTGCGTGATCAACATTTTATCGGTGATATGCGGTATAGATTTTTTCAGGTCGCCATACCGCACCGGCCCATTGCACAATGCCAGGAGAATGGGTGCCCCCGATATAATTCATCGCAAATTCAACAGGGCTGTAGTATATCCTGTTCTGATGCCAGAAATCTTTCATACCGGGAATTTAGCCAGGTATTCCCGGATTTCTGCCTTTACATACTAAAAGTATATAACCATTATTCATACGGCGGCGGGCCAACGGGTATGCCCATCTTTTTCTGCAGGTTCCTGGCCGTGTCGAGCTGTGAATTTAACAACGGCAGCTGGTCCATAGCAAAAGCCCTTATTTCAGGATCTGCCGCGTTTTCCGCCGCCCTGCGAAATGCCCTTATATCTTTTTTATGATCATCTATCATTAAACTGATATAAGCCCTGTCGAACGCTTCCCCTTTTTTTCTTCCCAGGCGTTCTTTTATTTTTTGCTGATGACCGGAAATGGAATCCGGGAGCACCATGTTTTTAGATGTGGCTAATGTGCTCAGTTTTTCCCGGCTTTTCCTGTGATCCTTTATCATCATATCGCCAAATGCTTTTATTTCCCGGTTCAGGGAATTGGTTTGGGCAAGCTGGCCCAGCTGCACAGCTGTCATGCCGCCACTGGCCGCTTCCACCAGGAAATCCGCATCTGCTTTGGTAGGAATGGGCAATGCAGGGTCGGCAGACGGATTACTCATGATCTGGCTGTCGATCTTTTCGCTGTTTATTTCTTTGGCTTTTTTTTCGCTGTCGGAAGATCTGCTGTTGCACCCTCCTATGAATATCAGCAGTGGCAGCGCATAGATAAATGAGTTTTTCATCATCTCCTCCTTTTTTGAGAAAAAGCCCCAAAACATATGCCACAGGCATCCCTTACATAAGGTTATCTTATGATACAAGCGCTGCCTGAAACAGGATGATTATTTATTTCCGTTCGTTCTCATCTATCCGGAAAGATACCTTGCAGATGATGCATGGCGTAGCACGCGGTCAACAGGTAGCCGCCGGTGGGGGCTTCCC
>JBCNPS010000673.1:0-3331 GCA_039593235.1 Chitinophaga sp.
TCCAGGCCAATGTTTTCAATGTTGGCAGCAATACCTACCGCGCTCAGTACCACATCTGCTTCCAGGGTGATTTCGCCGGTCTGGGTTTTTACTTTTGCCTTTACACCGTTACCACTTGCTTCCACTACTTCCACAGAAGCGTTGGTCATGATTTCGATGCCTTTCTTTTTGTATATTTTTTCCAGTTCTTTGGAGATATCCTCATCTTCCACCGGTACAATGCGTGGGAGGAACTCAACGATGGTTACTTTAGTGCCCAGGGTAGCGTAGAAATAGGCAAACTCAACGCCGATGGCGCCGGAACCTACTACGATCATGGATTTAGGCTGCTGCGGGAGCACCATGGCTTCACGGTAGCCGATCACATTTTTACCATCAATTTTCAGGTTAGGCAGTTCACGTGCACGTGCGCCTGTAGCCAGAATGATATGTTTTGCTTCGTGTACAGTGGCTTTACCGTCTTTATCGGTTACTTCCACCTGGCCTTTGGCTTTCACCTTTCCATTGCCCATTAACACGTCGATCTTATTTTTCTTCATGAGGAACTGAACGCCCCTGCTCATTTTATCGGCAACACCGCGACTACGTTTGATCACCGCTTCAAAATCCACCTTTGCATCACCTACAGTGATACCATAATCTTTTGAATGCTGCGTATATTCAAAAACCTGTGCCGTTTTTAACAAAGCCTTCGTTGGAATACAGCCCCAGTTTAAACAGATACCACCCAGACTCTCTCTTTCAACTACTGCAGTTTTAAATCCCAGCTGAGAAGCACGGATAGCAGCCACATATCCGCCGGGCCCACTACCAATTACGATTACGTCGTATGCCATATTGTTTAATTTTAAATTGAACTTGCCAAAGGTAAATAAATAAGCAGAAAGCACAAAGCCTATTGCAAAAAGCCACCGGAGCGGAAACAACGGCGGTATTTGTTGTATTTACCGCGGTTATCTGCGCTCCGGTGGCCTTTATACTGAAAATGTTATACTAGCGGAGATCTACCACTTCTACGCCGGGATAGTTCTTGGCGTCGAAAGTAAAGGTAGCATCGCTCAGGTTGGTATTTGGTGTAAAGTTGGTGATTTCGTAGGTATAATGATTACCATTCTTCTCAAACACCTTCATTTTGGCAATGCTCTGGTTCTTTTTATCTACAGAAACAATCACTTTAAAAATGTTCTTGGATTTGTCTGTAGGCGTAAGCTCTATGTTCTGCAACACCTTTCCTTTTTCTGTGCTTTCAGGTTCCAGTTTGTACAGGTAATCCTTGTCGTAGAAGTTGGTGAACAGTTTGGCCGGTGTCATGGCGCCGCTGCTCTGATCCACGTTATTCACGGTTACTTCATTCACATCTTTGGCATAGGTCCAGGAGGTTTTATTATCGCTGATAATTTCCTGTCCGGGCAGCGTTACTTTATATTTGGCCCCTTTCAGATAAACGATCCCTTTTTTAGAATCAGATACACTGTTATTGGCGCCTTCTATCTTCAATACAAAATTAGCGACTACTGTTTTTAATGATTTGAATTTATTACTAACACCATCCAGAACGGTTTTTGCCTTTGGATCTGAAGCCCCCCTGGATTGTGCCATGCCGCTGAAAATAATACCACTCAACAACATTCCGGTTAATACAAATTTCTTCATCGTAGTTTTTTTTAGTTTGTGCTATCCAACAAAGACAAATGCCATGCCGGTATAGCCGTGTAGGTTTTTACAGGGTGCAAAATTGATCATATTTCCTGAAAAAGGGTAATAAATTCCACCGGCTTTAACATATTATAACAAATTATTAAGGATTTCGTTCAGCTCGCTTTCGGTTTTTACGAGCACATCCCTGGCCTTGCTGCCCATATTGGGACCTACTATATTAGCGGCTTCCAGCTGATCCATAAGGCGTCCGGCGCGGTTATAGCCGAGTTTCATCCTGCGTTGCAGCAGTGAG
Organism: Chitinophaga sp.; assembly: GCA_039593235.1. GTDB lineage: Bacteria > Bacteroidota > Bacteroidia > Chitinophagales > Chitinophagaceae > Chitinophaga. The sequence goes on from JBCNPS010000673.1 coordinate 1,952, forward strand.
GTGGAGCCCTGCTGGGTAGTAACGATCACCTGGGCGGCCTCTTCAAACAGCGGATCCCTGTCGGCAATGCTCAGCTCCCGGCCATCCGGGTCTTTATCATCCACATACTCCGGCAGCAGGAAAGCATCGGGATACCCCTTCTGGTTGCCGATAAACTCAGCCACACTTTCCACTTCCGGCGTATCCACAAAGGCGCATTGCAAACGCACCAGCTCCCCGTTGAAGGACACCAGCATATCCCCCTGCCCTATCAGTTGCTCGGCGCCACCGATATCCAGGATAGTACGGGAATCTATTTTGGAAGATACCTTAAAGGCTACACGGGCCGGGAAATTGGCCTTGATGGTACCGGTAATAATGTTTACAGACGGGCGCTGCGTGGCAATGATCAGGTGAATACCCACCGCACGGGCCAACTGGGCCAAACGGGCAATCGGCATTTCCACTTCCTTACCGGCCGTCATGATCAGGTCCGCAAACTCATCTACCACCAGCACAATAAATGGCAGGTAGCGATGGCCTTTCAGCGGGTTCAAACGGCGCTGGGTGAATTTGTTATTGTATTCGCGGATATTACGGGTACCGGCTTCCTTCAGCAGGTCGTAACGCAGGTCCATTTCAATACAAAGCGCGTTGAGCGTATGGATCACCTTCTTGGTATCGGTAATAATGGCGTCGTCCTCGCCGGGTAATTTAGCCAGGAAGTGCTTCTCTATCAGTTTGTACAGCGACAGCTCCACTTTCTTTGGATCTACCAGCACAAACTTCAGCTGTGAAGGATGCTTTTTGTACAGCAGCGATACCAGCAAAGTGTTGATACCAACAGACTTACCCTGACCGGTAGCACCTGCCATCAGGAGGTGCGGCATTTTCGCCAGGTCGGCAATGAAGTTTTCATTGTCGATCTTCTTGCCAATGGCAATGGGCAGGTCCATAGTGCTGGTCTGGAACTTTTCCGACGCCAGCATATTTTTGAGAGATACAATGGTTTTCTTCACATTGGGCACCTCAATACCAATAGTGCCCTTTCCAGGGATGGGCGCAATGATACGGATCCCCAGGGCCGACAGGCTTAATGCGATATCGTCTTCCAGGTTTTTAATACGGGAGATACGGACACCCGCCGCCGGTACAATTTCATACAGGGTAACGGTGGGTCCTACGGTAGCGCTGATCTTCTGAATGGAGATATCGTAGTTCTTAAGGGTATCAATGATCTGGTTCTTATTCTTTTCCAGTTCGGAGGTATCCTGTACAATTACTTTATCTGCATTGTGATTTTCCAGCAGGTCCAGCGTGGGGAATTTATAATCTCTCAGGTCCAGCGACGGATCGTAAGGATCCACCGGTTCTACCGGCCTTACCGGCGCTATTTCTTCC
>JBCNPS010000674.1:0-3320 GCA_039593235.1 Chitinophaga sp.
CCGTTCATCACCTGTTTTGCCAGTCCCCATCTCCTGATATCAAAATACCGCTGCCCTTCAAAGGCAAGCTCCGACTGCCGTTCACGGCGTACCAGCTGCCGCAGCATAGCAGCGCTGTTGTAGCGTTGTTTATCTACCGCAGGCATCCCTGCGCGGGTACGAACATCATCCAGGTATTGTATGATCAGCGGGTCCTGCCAGTTACCCAGCTCAATGGCGGCTTCTGCATAAGATAACAATACTTCGCTGTAACGGATGTACATAAAATCGAGGGAGCCGCTTCTTGCCTGCCGGTCGCGTGCGTCCAGGTATTTACGGATCCAGTAGCCAGTAGCGGTCGATTTCTGCACGCCTATTTTATCGGTGTTGCTGGTGGCATTATCAAATGGGGAAAGGATATAATTAGCATCTAAAAACGATTGGCCGGGATACAGAATGGAAGCGGCCAGGCGGGGATCGCGGTTGTTGTTGTAGTTAGGATTTTTCCGGTAGATGGCTACGGAATCCGGTCCCAGTTCCGCCGGTGTTTTTCCCTGCAAGGTTTCAAAATTGTCTACCACCTGCATAGTGGGCGATACATATGTTTCCCCGCCGATGCCGGAGGGCCCAAAGGTAGTCCATGCGTTACCACAACCACCATCTTTGAAAAAGATACGTTCCTGGTTCAGCTCACCACTGTAGCTGAATAACTCCGCATAGCTGTTCACGCCTGCTTTTGCACTGCGATATAATTTATACGCGCCTGAACCGATAATCTTTGACGCTGCATCCTTTGCTACGTCATAATGGTGAAAAAACAGGGCCAGTCGTACAATCAGCGCATTACATGCACCTGCAGAAATACGCCAGGTTTCATCGCTGTCATATTCTTTGGGCAGGTTCGCCGCACATTCCTTTAATTCACTGAGAATAAACTCATACACTTTTTCCTGTGGATCTCTTTTCAGGTGATTTTCTGCAGGAGTAACCGATTTTGTTACAATCGGGATATCGCCAAAAAACAGCATGATCTCCATATGATAAAAAGCACGCAACGCCCTGGCCTCATATTTCATGCGGGTGCGCAGTTGCTCGTCCATAAAGCATTTATCCACGTTTTCAAGAAAGCGGCAGGCACGGCGTACATCTATATAATCATCCCGCCAGATCCATTCTGCCACATCCCAGGTAGGGTTTTGCAACCCGCGGGTGTAAATATCGTAGTTACCGCGGAAGTCGCCCCGGCAAACTGCTTCATCGCTGAGCCCCGACCAGAACATGACGTTCCTTCCGCTGGATCCCGCCGGCACACCTGCATAAATGGAGCCCAGGGCATTATAAGCGTGACTTTCCGTTTTCCACCACTCTTCATCGGTTACCCCGGATGGGTTATCGTGGGTGAGAAATTTTTTGCAGCCTGGTGAACACAAAAATACCAGGCCCAGTATCATTGTTATGCTGAATTTTATTTTCATTGTTAAAAGTTGAATGGTTATAATTGAATACTTACCCCGGCTGTATACATCTTCATAATGCCGTAAGTCCATTGATTTCCCTGGCTTTCAGGATCTACCAGTTTCATAGGCGTGAATACAAAAGGATTTTGTGCATTTACATACACCCTGGCACCGTTAACGCCTATACGTTTTAATGCGGTGTTGTTAAAATTGTAACCCAGCTGTATATATTTCATACGCACATAAGCCCCGTTCTGTATCCAGAAGTCGGATGATAGCTTGTTGATATCGGGTGTAGTGGTTAAGCGTGGGAAGCGTGCATTGGTGCGCTCCGGCGTCCAGTAGTTATCGGCATAATACCTGGTGGGAATACCGCCGTCGGACGACATATCCAGCGGGTAAGCCAGCATACCGCTCAATTGTGCGTCACTTTTGCTGACTCCCTGCAGGAGCATTTCCAGTTCCCATTTTTTGTAGGTGATCCTGAAGTTGGCGAAGAAGTCGGCCTGCGGCGTAGGATTGCCAATCACTCCCTGGTCGTTCCCATCAATGATGTTATCACCATTCTGATCGAGGTAGCGTATATCCCCTGGTTTTGCGTTAGCCATAACAGGTACCAGTGGCGTACCATCCGGCTTGAAGTCCGACGCCTGCAGCAACCCGTTTGTTTTGTAGCCATACAAACTGTTCAGGGCGTATCCTTCCTTGTTAATGCTGTTACCGGATATGTAAGGGCCTCCTTTTACAGTGAGGAAGGTGTTATTGTTATAGGAAATACCAGGGCGTATGGAAATGGTAACATCTTTACCAATATTGCTGTTGTAATTCAGCGACAGCTCCACTCCTTTGTTCCGCAATTTACCTGCATTGATGGGAGTAGTTCCCATACCGCCTACATAAGATACCGGTGGTTGAAGAATAATACCGTTAGTGGTTTTATTGTAGAAATCGAAGGTAAGTTCCAGTTTGCTTTGAAACAAAGCCAGGTCCAGCCCGAGGTCCAGCATATCCACGGTTTCCCAGGTAATGTCCGGGTTACCGAAAATTGATTCCACGCCATCGGTGGCGCTGATCATGTTCTGGTACAGGTAAAGATCTATATTTTCATTTCCCAGGCGGCCATATGAAGCGCGGAGCTTCATGTTATTAATGACCGATACCGGTTTCATAAAGTTCTCTTTACTTATATTCCACCCCACCGCCACAGAAGGGAAAGTGCCGTACTTATGCCCGGACCCGAAACGTGATGAACCATCTGTACGGATGGCGCCTTCCAGCAGGTATTTATCTTTATAGGAATAATTTAATTTTCCATAAAACGATAACAGGGAGTTTACATCCCAGTACCCGCTGTTATTCTCCTCCTGTGAATAACCACCCATCAGGTAAAAATGATGATCTTTCAGATCATAGGTATAATCTGCTGTTACACCTGCATAATAGTAGGTGGTTCTTGCCATACTGGCCGAGCGTTGCACGCCCCATGTCTGCACCAGTTTACCGGTATAATAGTCAAAGAAATAATAGTTATCGCGGGTGGTGCGGGTCACATCACTGTTCAACCGGAAGCTGAACTGGCCGCGGAGATTCAGGCCGGGTAAAACTTCCCATTTAGGTTGAAGATTAATACTGGATTGCCCATATTCATTAGCAGCCTTACCGCCATGCTCGGCGTATGCCACGGGGTTTACAATATCTACATAGCGGCCGTATATTACCGGTGCACCATCTTTTGCCGGGTATTTTGGAAGAATGGTAGGCGGTACCCGGAAGATGTCTTCCAGGATCCTGTTGCCATCATTGCCGTTGGGGCGGTTGGGATAAAAGGTATTCCGTTTGATGGCCAGCATATCCATGTACACCAGGAACTTTTTGTTGATAGTA
>JBCNPS010000675.1:0-3304 GCA_039593235.1 Chitinophaga sp.
TTTTCCATATCTTAAACGGCAGCAGGATATTTTTGAAAATATTGCTCCTGTTAAAACCGGCTATTTCCAGTCCTTCTATCGGGTAACCTGCCTGCGGCACTTTCTCCATCTCCATTTTCCCCGTAGCGCCAACAAATAATATGTTGATGTCCGGTTCTATTTTCTTCAACGCATTCGCGATCGCTATCGCCGGGAAGATGTGCCCCCCGGTACCGCCGCCTGCTATGATCACTTTGCGTTGCATGTGTTGTTCCTGATTACAGATTGTTGTTATAAATACGTATTATGCGACAGCAGCGTTTTCCGCCTGCGCAATAACTCTTTCCAAACGCTCTTTTTCTGCCTGTTTACCTTCCATCTCTTCCACATTCCGGGATACACTCAGGATAATACCGATAGCCATACTGGTAAATAATACAGAAGAGCCACCCATACTCACCAGCGGGAGCGGCAATCCTGTAACCGGGAACAGCTGTACGTTTACCGCCATATTGGTCAATGCCTGTATTACCAGCGTTACACTGAGTCCTACTGCCAGGAATGCTCCAAAAGCATAAGGACATCTCTTATAGATCCTGATACTTCTCAATAATAAAATCATATAAGCCGCCAGTATCAGGAAGGCGCCAAATATGCCATATTCTTCTATGATGGTGGCATAGATGTAATCGGAATAGGCGTGCGGCAGGAAGTTACGTTGGGTACTGTTGCCGGGGCCTTTACCTAAAAAACCACCACCTGCTATTGCGATGTTGGCCTGCTGTACCTGGTAGGGAGTTTCCGTATGATCACCATGCATAAAGTTATCGATACGTTTTTCCCAGGTTTTGGTACGCATTTCCATTCCTGTTACTTTAGCCACACCAAAGAGCAATACTACCAGTACAGCTCCGGCAGCCACCATAGAGGCCAGGAACCGGATAGGCACCCTGCCTATAAAGCAAAGCAGCATACAGCTGGCGCCCAGCAGGAGTGCAGTACTCATATTGGCCGGCATGATCAGTGCGCAGATGATACCAACCGGGATGATGATAGGCAGAAATCCTTTTTTGAAATCACCGATCAAATTCTGCCTTCTCGATAATTGCCTGCTTACATACATGAATATGGCGAGTTTGGCTACATCCGATGTTTGAAAGGTAAGGTTAATGATGGGCAGCTTGATCCACCTGCTGGCTTCGTTGATATTGGAACCAAAGGCCAGTGTGTACATCAGCAATGGTATGGATATAAGGAATCCTATTTGCGCTACGCGGGAATAAATGGTATAGTTCACGCGGTGTGCAAAGTAGATGATCACCAGCCCCATAGCCAATACCGTAAGCTGCTTCAGGAGATAATACTCCGTATGGCCGCCTCTTTCACGGTAGGCAAGTGAGCCGGTAGCGCTATATACAGCAAGCAGGCTTACCAGCGATAGAAAAAGTACTACCGCCCAGATAACCTTGTCGCCTTTTGTTCTATAGAGCAATCCCATCGGTTCCTGCTTTTATTTTCTTTTGTTTTTTCAGATGTAACCCTTTATCCTGCTGATCAACGCCTGTTTACAATGCTTTTACTTCTTCCTTAAACTTCCTTCCACGGTCTTCGTAATTTTTAAAAAGATCAAAGCTGGCGCAGGCGGGCGACAATAAAACGATGTCTCCCTTCGCGGCCTGTTTAAATGCTTCCTGTACGGCGTCGTGCATACTGGTGGTATTGATCATCACCGGGGTGTCTTTTGATAACGCCGTAAAGATGGGGGTGTTGTCCACACCCATACAAATAATTGCTTTCACCTTTTCTTTCACAAGATCGCGGATGGCATCGTAGTCGTTGCCTTTGTCCACGCCGCCCATGATCAGCACAATTGGTTTATCAAAGCTTTCCAGTGCAAACCATACAGAGTTCACATTGGTGGCTTTGCTATCGTTTATAAAATCCACACCTCTGACCGTGGTCACATATTCCATGCGGTGTTCAAGACTTTCGAACGACGCAAGGCTCTCGCGGATCTTTTCATTTCTTATATCCATGGTCCTGCCTGCAATTGCTGCTGCCATTGAATTATACAGATTGTGTTTTCCCTTTAATGACAGGTCATACATTGACATGATAACCGGTTCTCCGTTGACATCTATGTGCAACTGGTCGTTGGCCATAGAGCCGCCTTCTTTCAGTGGTTTCATGATGGTAAAAGGTATTGATGCTGAATAAATGGGTTGCTGCGCTAAATGTCGCATGATCTCAGGATCATCCATGCAGTAGATGAAGTAGTCTTCAGCTGTTTGATTCATGGCAATTCTGAATTTGGAGGCTACGTAATTTTCCATTTTATAGTCGTAGCGATCCAGGTGATCAGGCGTAATGTTCAGCAGGATGGCCACATTGGGTTTAAAGTCCTTAATGTCATCCAGCTGGAAGCTGCTGATTTCAATCACATAATACTCCGCTGGTGCGGTTGCCACCTGCCTTGCATAGCTCACGCCAATATTGCCTACCATGGCCACATCCAATCCTGCGTTTTTAAAGATGTGATAGGTGAGGGCGGTAGTGGTGCTTTTGCCATTGCTGCCGGTGATGGCAATGATCTTTTTACCTGTCGAGAAACGGTAGGCCAGCTCAATTTCAGAAATCACGGGTATGCCTTTTTCGCGTACCTTTTTCATCAGTTCCGATTTTTCGGGAATACCGGGACTTTTAACAATTTCGTTTGCGTCCAGTATGATATCCCAGGAATGATGTCCTTCTTCAAAAGAGATCTGGTTTACCGCCAGTTCCTGTTTGTAGTTGTCTTTTATAGTTCCTCCATCAGACACAAATACATCATACCCTTGCTGTTTTCCCAGCAAAGCAGCTCCTATTCCGCTTTCTCCAGCTCCCAGTATGACGAGTTTGTATCCCATTTCGTTTAGTCTGCTTGGTTAGTATTTATTTATTATCTCATTTTTAATGTGGCAATACCTGCTACCACGCACATGATGGTCACGATCCAGAACCGCACTGATATTTTACTTTCGTGATAACCGATCTTCTGATAGTGGTGATGCAGCGGCGACATCTTCAGGATACGCCGGCCTTCGCCATATTTCTTTTTGGTGTATTTAAAGTAAGATACCTGTAACATCACCGATAATGACTCCACCAGGAATACACCACAGAAGATGGGGATCAGCAGTTCTTTCCGCACAATAATGGCAAGAGATGCAATGATGCCACCCAGTGCAAGGCTACCGGTATCTCCCATGAAAACCTGCGCCGGGTAAGCATTGTACCAGAGAAAGCCGATACATCCGCCCACAAAGGCCGCAATAAAAATGGAAAG
>JBCNPS010000676.1:0-3235 GCA_039593235.1 Chitinophaga sp.
AACCAGCTGCTTTGCACCTGGATCATCAGCCGGTGCCCTTTCCGGAAGGTATGCGCTACATCCGGCAGCTGGAACTTTACCTGCTCCACTTTCCCCGGTGTAAAAGGCGCCGGCTTTTCAAAACTCCGCCGGAAACGCCCCCGGAAAATATCGCCACGCACCAGCATCTGGTAACCACCTAAAGGGTAAGGCCCCCCGGCATCACGGGTTTTGTTAGGCGGAGGTGTGTTGGGATAACGGAAATCATCCGGGAACACATCTATCACTTTCACCACAAAATCCGCATCACTACCGGTAATGCTTACACGAAGATCTGCTGTAACAGGCCCGGCAATGGTAAGGTCCGCTGTAAGCGTATCTGTTTCAAAGGTCAGTACATCCGGGCGCCGGGAAGCAAAACGCTGGTCATCGGTCATGTAATCCCTCGTGCGGATATAGTGTACATCCTGCGTATACGGCACCGGGTGCGCCGGATCACTCACGTATTCACTGAAACCGGTATCCCCCTTTTTCCAGGACAACAGCCCGTTTCCCTGCAAAAAGATCTCCTTCTTCTCTACTACCGGCGGCCACCTGTCAAACTTCCGCCACTGGTTCTCACCGCTAAAAAAGATGGTCGCCTCCGCAAGCGCCTTCAGGTCGCCCTCTCCTTTGAGATAATAATTAAAGAACGGCAGTTCAATATGCTCCTGGTACCAGGCAGCGGTATTACTCCCAAACTCAATATTACCCAGGTGCGTGCCATCTGTGGAAGCCCATTGCCCATGATACCAGGGGCCCATCACCAGTTTGTTGAAATGCGTAGCCGGGTTTTGCTGTTCTATGGCTTTGTATAAATTCCATGCACCATAACAATCTTCTGCATCAAACAACCCGCCTACTACCAGCACTGCAGGTTTTATCTGCGCTACATAATTCCGGGGATCACGCTCCTTCCACCAGTCGTCATACTGCGGATGTGCTATTAGCTCTTTCCAGAACGCCAGGCTATCGCCGGTAAGCCGGGTGAAGTTCCGGATAGTCCCTATCTTCAGGAAAGTGCTATAGTTATCGGCATTGGGCAGTTTCAAAGTCTGCACCGGCGCCACTGAAACAGGCGCCGGGTGCGGGTACCCGAAGCCCTTTGTATAAAAGCCAAAGCAATCCATCAGGAAAAAAGCGCCGTTATGATGAAAGTCGTCCCCATGGAACCAATCGGTCACCGGCGCCTGCGGGCTCACCGCCTTCAATGCAGGATGCCCGCTCAACGCGGCCATGGTAGTATAAAAACCGGGATAGGAAATACCCAGCACTCCCACCTTCCCGTTATTGCCAGGCACATTTGCCAGCAACCAGTCGATGGTATCATACGTATCACTGGCCTCATCTGTAACAGTTCCCTGTTTAGCGGGGTTAAAAGGACGGATGTCTTTAAACTCCCCTTCACTCATCCAGCGGCCGCGTACATCCTGCACCACAATAATATACCCCGCTGCTGCATACCGTTCCAGGTAAGTATTCCAGAGCGCGGGCGTTAGTTCATCCGAACCGTATGGCCCGGCAGAATAAGGTGTACGTGTCATCAAAACAGGATGCTTTTCACTGCTGTCTTTTGGCAGGTAGATGGCGGTAAATAAATGTACGCCATCCCGCATACGGATCTGCTGCTCTTTCTTGTAATAATGTACCCTTATCCATGCGGAGTCCCCTACATGCGAGGCCCGGGCCGGGAGCGTGCACAATGCTCCCAGCAACATAAAAATAAATCGCTTCATCCTTCACTCTTTTTTGCTCAAACCACTCGCCATCAAGGATTCTGAGGAAAGTTGGCAGGATCGTTATGAATATCTATTTCACTTTGAGGTATAGGAAATAATAGTCGCGCCGGCGTAAGCGCCGGTGTAGTAAGATTATATTCGTTCTTCAGGTGGGCCTGCATAATGGCGAGCCCTTTTGAATAACGCACCAGGTCAAACCAGCGGTTATTTTCAAAGGCCAGCTCTACTCTTCTTTCTGCAAAAACAGCGTCGCGGAAACTACCCTGGTCCGGCAATTCCGCCGGTGTTTTATCTTTCAAACCTGCGCGGCGCCTTACCTGGTTAAGAAAACCAAAGGCAGTGTTATTGCCGGTAGCGGCACTGTATCCCTGCTCATTCAGTGCTTCCGCCTGCAACAATAAAATATCCGCATACCGCAATACGGGAAAACTGCTGCCGCCATCGCCGGTGGCGCCGGGAGGATCTAAATACTTCTTCACATAATTCCCCGGCTGAGTAGTGGTGGCATTCTTGTAGGAAACGGTATCCAGCGATGTGATCAGCCTTTTGTCACCGCTTTCGTAAGCGGCTACCAGGTCGTGTGTGGGCCGGTTATTGTTGGATCCTCCATAGGCCACGCCATTATAATAAAAGGAGAACGGCACCATGTCGGTAAAGTAGTAGTTGCCTTCAGAAGGATTCAGTTCTTTTTTAAAACGGACCGTAAACAATACTTCTGCATTCAACCCTGCTGCCGGGTTATACAGCGCTGCGTAATCGGGCAACAGCGTATAACCGTTCACGTTTTTCAGCACCGCAGTGGCGTTACTCCATTTCTTTTCGGTTACATATACTTTCCCCAGCAGGCCGTTGGCGCTACCGGAAGTAACCCGCCCATAGTCGTTCACGTTGGTATATACAGCGGGAAGCAAAGTAGCGGCCGCCTGCAGGTCTTTTTCTATCTGCGCATATACTTCGGATACCTCATTCCGCTTATCGTTCAGCGACTCGCTGGTGGTTTCCACCCTGGTTACCAACGGCACTTTACCATACAGCCGAACCAGGTCGAAGTATACAAATGCCCGCAGGAACAACGCCTCGCCCCTGAACTGATTTTTGGAAGAGTCCGGGATAGCGGCGGCGTCCACCTGGTCCAGTACCGCGTTGGCGCGGGATATGGTAAGATAAGCGCCTGCGTATACATCGGTCAGGAATGGATTGGTAGTGGTTTCTGTGAACAGGTCTATCTGCGAAGCCACGCCACCCAATGCGCCACGGTCAAGGATATCCGTGTTATCGCTCCTTACTTCCATCAGGTAGTAAGCCGATTTCCCATAGCTGCGGGTGTTCTGCAAACCATCATAGATCGCATTTACGCCCTGCTGGAAATCGCTGGTGGTTTTAAAGAACGTAGCGGTAGTTTGATTGGATACCGGTGGCAAGTCGGGCCGTTCGCCTGGGAGATGCGCTGCTGCCAAATCATCTGGCCCTGCTGCATC
>JBCNPS010000677.1:0-3233 GCA_039593235.1 Chitinophaga sp.
CTGCGTGCGCTTCGGCACCGGTAATAACACTTTCCTGATCCGGGAGTTGAAAAACTATAAGGTAAAGTTTATAAAGGATGACAAGGATAAGGTGGTGGCATTAATATCCATGCAGCCAAACGGCTCTTTCCGCGCGGAAAAGGATGCCGGTAAATAAAAAGAAAAAACCGGTGCAGTTCTGTATTACTGCACCGGTTTTGGGGAACATTGTATTTATTGAATGGGGCCGGGTTACGAAACAACGACGTTAAGACACACTTTTAAATTTAACATTGGGGTGTTACTGGGGATACCATCGTTCATACAGATCGTTGCCAGAGCTGCATTTGATGGGATCGCCGGATAAAAGGCCATTAGCTGTTATTCCTGTTAATCCATAAAGGATTGTATTACAGGCACAAAAGTATAGCGCAGAATAAGGGGAATCAACTGCGAAAATTCGCAGGTTAAGCTATTCTTTATTATTTTTACTCTCAAAAAGATGCATCCTGATAAGTTGGCGTTTGGAAGTTATTCGAAAGCATTTATAACTGATGTCCCGGCTGATCTGACCAGCCCGGAAGCACTACATTTTAAAAATACGATCCGCAGGTTCGCGGATGAAGCCATCTATATATACTCTTTTAAGGAGAACAAAATGTTGTATGCCGATGGCTGGGAAGACCTGCTCGGCTATGCCGACAATGAGATCAGCATGCTCACCATTGTAAATATTACCGCACCTGAGTATGCTCCCTTCTCTAATGAACTGAACGACAAAGCCCTCATGTTCCTGCATAATAAACATATTGGAGATGAGCCATACAGCTTTACCATAGAACTGAAAAAGATCCATAAGAATGGCACTCCTGTACCCCTTATTTCCAAAGTGGGTGTATTTACAACCGAACAGGGAAAGGTGACCAGTATTATAGGTCACTCACAAAAAAATGAGAGCATCAAATTCGGTAACGTGATGCGCTACGCGGCATACGGACCGGAAAAATCCGAGTTTGAAGAGGAGTTGAATAAGCAGCTGTTCCGCTATTATGCGATCTCCGAAAAGGAGAAAGACGCACTTTCCCTGGTGGCGGAAGGCTTTTCCTTTAAGGAAATTGCCGCCCGGTTTGGCGTATCACAGTCGGCCATTGAAAAAAGGATTTTACCGATGTATAAGCGTTTTGGTGTAAAAAGCCTCACCCACCTGATCAGCTTTGCATTTGCAAACCATATTCTGCCTTAGCCGGCTTTTTCTTCGGCACATACCTTTCCAGATTGAGGGAAAGCATTTTTTCCTTTTCCACCCCTATACTGTGCAGCATGTTTTGCCAGGTGGCAGATAGTTTGCGGTCCTCATCATCATTGCCCAGCACCCATATTACATTGGTGTCTTTCAGTGCGGTCCTGTTAATATCGTTGGTGGAGGAGCCGTCCACAAAGCTGAGGAACCTGTCTGAAGTAATGAGGTCTTCCTTTACGGGGCTGCCCGGGTTAATGTCATCAATCACCAGTATGGATGCTTTACGCCAGGTCCACAGCACATCAGCCGTGGAGTCGTCGTCCTGCTCATAAAACATGCAGTACAGTTTCATGGCGGATGTATATACAGCGGAATAGTGGCGGATCGATAATTCGGTAGCTATGGCCACGCTCAGGCTGGTTTTGCCGCTGCTTTTGGGGCCAAACAGGAACAGGTGCATGCCCGGTGTATTGCTGTCCAGGAAACGCCTGATCAGGTTAATATCTTCCGGGGCAATTTGTTCGGTACTCCATTGACTAAGCCGGAACTGGAAGGGGTAACCCGGTGTTTGCAGGTACATTTTGGTAAGATACCAGTAATAGGTAGGGTATATCAGCAGCGCACCTGTTACCATTACTACCACCCTGGCAGTTGTTGTATCCCTGCACAGCAGGGCACAGAAAAATGCACCGAGCCAGAAAAACAGGAGATCGGTGATGGTATCAAAAGCCACGTTGCCCCAGGCAGGTTGAAACACATATGATTTTACGCCTCCTTTTTTACCAATGGTGAGCGGCCACAGGAAGTTAATGGCCTCAAATATCAGCCAAAGTGCGCTGATGCTCCAGGCGGCGGTGAGTGCGGCATGGGCTTCATCCATGCGATTCTTCAGTACAAGAAATACAATAAAAGAAGGTATAAACCCAAGCGAAAAATGACCAAACTGGTTTGCCAGCCATGTATAGGTAAGCGTAACCCCCCGGTAAGAGTCCTTACCTCCGAGGTCAGCCTTCAGCTGACGGAACATGTTTCCGCGCGTTATAGTTTTTTTCATGAGCAGTTGGGATAGCAGTGGTTGGGTAAATTGACGGTAAATATAGGAAGTTGACAGAAATAATATGCGCTTATTGCCGGCATCAGGGGGAAAAAATATCCCGGTGTCGGTTTTGTTCTATTTTCCCGGAGCCCGCCACAGTAGTTTTGAGAAAAAAAAGAACATGAAAACAGCAAATACCACAAAACAGACAATACTTGTATTAGGCGGCACCGGTAAAACCGGCAGCAGGGTAGCAGCCCAACTTATAGAAAAGGGCTGGCCCGTGCGTATCGGGTCACGCGCTGCAGATCCTTCTTTTGCCTGGGAAGACCAGTCCACCTGGAAACCAGCCCTGCAAGGCATACACGCCGTATATCTCAGTTATCACCCCGACCTGGCCATACCCGGTACCACAGCAATTATCCGTGCATTTACAGCCGCCGCTGTCAGCAGCGGGGTACAGAAAATAGTACTGCTTTCCGGCCGCGGGGAAAAGGAAGCAGAGGCATGCGAGCAGATCATTATGAACAGCGGTGTTAGCTGGACGGTAGTAAGATGCGCCTGGTTTAACCAGAACTTCAGTGAGGGATACCTCGTGGATCCGCTGCTGGCCGGCCATGTGGCCCTTCCCGCAGGAAGCGTGGCCGAGCCCTTTATTGATGTGGATGATATTGCAGAGGTGGCAGTAGCTGCACTTACAAACGACCGTCACAATGGTGAACTGTATGAACTTACCGGCCCCCGGTTGCTCACCTTTGAAGAAGCCGTACAGGAAATAGCCAAAGCGGCAGGTAAGCCCATCCAATATGAAGCCATTTCAACAGACGCTTACAAGGCCATGCTGCTGGAGTATAATATCCCCGACGATTTTATCTGGCTGGTTACCTATTTATTTACCGAGGTGCTCGATGGCCGCAATGCCCATCTCAGCGATGGCGTGCAACGCGCATTAGGCCGCGCTCCGCGCGATTTTTCCGA
>JBCNPS010000678.1:0-3191 GCA_039593235.1 Chitinophaga sp.
CATCCGTTCCCGTTTAACGTGCCGGCTGTAAAGCATGGAAAGAATATAGCCATAGACAGCAGGATCACGATCTTTACCGGCGACAATGGTACCGGGAAATCCACTTTGCTGGAAAGTATTGCAATGCGCATGAATACACCGCTGATAGGTGATCATATTGGTAAAAGGAATGATTTTAATGCGGCCAGGTCATTACAGCCATACCTGCAGCTGGAACAGGTAAGGAAGCCGCTCAACGGATTCTTTTTCCGGGCGGAAGATTTCGGCGACTATATCTACAAACTGAAACAGCAAAAGAACCGGAACAATGCCTTTTTTGATGATATGCGGGAAGAAGTACCGGATAGCGTGATCAATAAAATGTCTGAAAGCATGCACTCCCTGATGCACATGATGCGGAATGATTACGGGGAAAACCTGCTGGCGCTTTCGCACGGGGAAGCCTATCTGAAAATTATACAAACAAAAATAAATGACAACGGTATTTACCTGCTGGATGAGCCGGAAGCCGCATTATCGCCCCTGAAACAGCTATCCCTGATATCCTTTATCCTGGAGG
Source organism: Chitinophaga sp. (assembly GCA_039593235.1). GTDB lineage: Bacteria > Bacteroidota > Bacteroidia > Chitinophagales > Chitinophagaceae > Chitinophaga. The sequence goes on from JBCNPS010000678.1 coordinate 560, forward strand.
CGCTGAAAAGCAAAAATTCCCAGTTTATCGTGGCTACACATTCCCCCATCATCATGGGCGTACCGGGAGCCCTCCTCTATGAAATAACAGAAGATGAAATCAGGCAAACTGCCTATGAAGACACGGAGCATTACCGCATTACCCATTCGTTCCTGAATAACCCGGCAACTTATCTGCGGCACCTGTAATAAAAAGGAGATTACTTTATGGATCATAAAGCAACCTCCTTTTCCTATAATCCGTGGAGCGGCTATATTATTGCCATCCGCCCCCAAGTGCCTCATAAATATTCACCAGCGCGCACATTCTTTGCTTCTGCGTTTCCACCAGCTCAAATTTTGCTTCCAGTGCATCGTGCTGCGTCATTAAAACTTCCATATAATCTGCCTGGGCAGATTTAAAAAGTTTATCCGAGATATTCACAGATTGCGACAGGGCGTCTACCTGCTTCGATTGCAGATCGTAGCTCTTCTCAAGGTTGTTTATTTTCGACAACTGGCTGGCTACTTCAGTGTAGGCATGTAAAACGGTCCGTTCGTAGTTAAAAACAGCCTGCATTTGCCGGGCATTGGCATTGTAATATGTTGCCTTAATTGCATTTTTATTGATTAAAGGCGCTGCCAGGTCGCCGGCTAAAGAATAGAGCAGCGATGCAGGTGTTTTAACCAGGTAAGACGGATTAAACGCCTGGTATCCTATACCGGCGGAAATGCCCAGGGAAGGATAAAACCGGGCCTTGGCCACGCTTACATCCAGCTTTGCGGCCGCAAGCTCCTGTTCCGCACGCCTGATATCCGGGCGGTTAGTTAGCAGCTGGGATGGAATACCCGTTTTCACAACAGAAGGGATCATACTTCCCGAAAGCAGGTTCCTCCTTTCGATGGCTTGCGGATACCTGCCCAACAGGAAATTAATATTGTTTTCTGTTTCTGTGATCTTCTGCCGGATATTATACTGAAGACTCTGCGTTTTGAGCACCTGTGCCTCAAACCTGCGTACTGCCAGCTCCGTTACCCTGGTGGCTTCCTTCTGCAATTTTACAATCCTCAGCGCGCTTTGCTGGATATCGATATTCTTCTTCACAATATCCAGCTGGTTATCCAACGCCAGCAATTCGTAATAGGAATTGGCGATTTCCGCTACCAGGTTGGTCAATACAAAATTCTTTCCTTCAACAGTAGACAAATATCTTGACACTGCCGCTTTTTTTGCATTGTGCAACTTATGCCATATATCCGCCTCCCAGGTAGCCTGCACCCCCACCATATAATCCGGCAAAGGATCAGGCATTTCTTTTCCCGGTTTGATCTCGGTACTCTCTTCCATGGCGCCTATATTGGTATACCTGGCCACCTTATCCAGGCCGGCTCCCACCTTTGCCTGCACAAACGGAAGGTATTCTCCTTTCCTCGCTCTTACTTCATTCTTAGCAATTTCAATTTCCTGCAGGGTGATATTTAACTCCTGGTTATTTTTCAATGCAGTATCGATCAGGGCATTGAGGTAGGGATCCGTAAAAAAATCCCGCCAAACTACTTTCGCCGTATTAACCGTATCCGCTGCGCTATTATTATAACTTGCGGGCAGTGCTGTATTTTCTGATCTTCCTGTTAAAGCAGGGATCTTACATGCTTCATAAGTAACTAACAGCACTACTATCCCGAAGTATTTATATCTTCTTTTTCTAAACATAGTGATCATTTTTTCATTTGAGGAAATCCCATCTACCTAAAAAATCTTAAACTTTTTCTTCTTCTTACCTTTCTTCTTAATAAGATCTTCGGTTAAAGGAACCTCGTCTTCATCCCTGATCAGGTGACGGCCTTCTGCCAGCGTTCCGAACACATAGTATAACCCGGGTACAACAATTACCCCGAAAACAGTACCCAGCAACATACCACCGGCCGATGACGCCCCGATAGTGCGGTTACCGATAGCACCGGGACCAGTAGCAAAAAGCAACGGGATCAATCCTGCTATAAAGGCAAAAGAGGTCATTAATATCGGGCGGAAACGTACCCTGGCACCCTCAATGGTAGCTTCAAGTATAGTAGCTCCCTGCTGGTGTTTCTGCACGGCAAACTCCACGATCAATACAGCGTTCTTACCCAGCAAACCAACCAGCATTACCAGGCCCACCTGCGCGTAAATATCATTCGACAAGCCCATTAATCCCAGCAATACAAACGCTCCGAAAACACCTACCGGCAGGGAAAGTATTACCGCCAGCGGAATAATAAAGCTCTCATACTGCGCCGCAAGTACAAAATATACGAACACCAATACGATGAGGAAAATATAAAGCGCTTCGTTTCCGCGACCCACTTCATCTTTTGAAAGGCCCAGCCAGTCGATGCCGTATCCTCTCGGCAACGTATTTTTTGCTACTTCCTGGATGGCCTTAATAGCCTCTCCACTGCTGTAACCCTTTGCAGGAGCACCGTTAATGGCCGCAGCAGTATACATATTGTACCTCGTAATTTCATTGAGGCCCTGGTTCTTCTTTATTTTCATGAAAGCCGAATAGGGCACCATTTCATCCCGGTTATTTTTTATATACAGTTTCAGCACATCATCAGGGAGCGCCCTGTATTGCGGGGAAGCCTGTACATACACCTTGTAAAACGTACCA
>JBCNPS010000679.1:0-3181 GCA_039593235.1 Chitinophaga sp.
GATATGCGACCGCTCGGATCAATTGCATAACGGCCAGACAACCAGCTGGCAGGCCCTTCGCGAGGCAGAGCAACTCGCTAATCACGCTTATATTCCCCTACTTTATCAATACATTGAGCAGGAACCGGACAAAGATAAGCGCCGCGCCGCCTGTTTTATTATCACGCAACTTTCCAGGAATACCAATGATCCGGAAGTGATCCGTTTTTTGCTGGACAGGATCAGAATAGAGCAGGATGCAGATATGATCACCGCCATGCAACAGGATCTTGAACGCGGCCTGACCATACCGGGTTATATTAACCTGGAACCATTGTTTAATAACACGCTTTCCATTAATAATAACATCCGCCGGTCGGCGCTCCTGGCACTGAGAGGCACCCGCCATCCTTCCGTGGAGGACTGGGCCCTGAACCTGCTGAAGCGCACCGTGAATGAATACGACATCTATTATATTACCCTGCTGCTCCATAAAGTAGGTACCCAGAAAAGCGTACCCGCATTGCGCAGGCTCCTGGAATATCACCGGCAGGATGTAAAAAGCCTGGCTTTTGCCGCTATCGCCGATATTGAAAAAGAAAAGGAAGCGATGTTTTATACCCGCTGCCTGATGCGTGGACAATTGAAGTTTGAAGCGATGGAGGCTATTTATAAGTATGCCGACGAAAACGCTATCCAGGCAGTAACTGCCCGCATTACCGAACTGTTATCGAAAAGACGGAGCAGCGCCAGGATGACCATAGAAACCGTGAAGAACGGGTTTACAGACCTGATGCTGGGCATGGAATTTCTGTTCCGTTTCCGTACCGTAAAAGCAGATGTGAAAAAAACATTTTCCTGGATCACAGAAAAACGGGCCGATTACCTGTTACCCGAAGAAAGGGAATGGGTGAAAAAACATCTTGTGAGCGCTTAACGGGTAAAACCTTAATTTAGCTCCCCAAAAAGAAGGATGAAGAAAGCTTTCCTATTGCTTTTGACAGGATGGATGACGGGCGGGCTGCAGTACACCAATGGCCAGCAACGTCAGTATACAATGGCCGAAGCTACCAATGGCCTCCGGCAGCAACTGGCGCCGGAACGGATAAAACAGTTTGAATGGATCCCCGGCGAAAATGCCTACGCGAGGGTACTATCTGAAAAAGATAATTATGCATGGATAAAGGTGACCCTTCCTGCCGGCAAAACAGATACCCTGCTTACACTGTCACGTCTCAACGAACAACTATTTTCTTCCAGGCCACTGAGGGGCGTACCTCCGCTTCACTGGATATCTGCGGGCAACGCCTGGTTTGCTATTGGCAATACACTTTATAAAGGTCAGTTGCAAAACGGCAGCATGCAATTCAGCCAATGGTGCGAATTACCGGAAGAAGCTGAAAATGTAACCGTAAACCCTAAAAGCGGGCAAATTGCCTGGACGGAAAAGAATAACCTCTTTATCCGGACCGCCGAAGGCAATGTGCTGGCCGTTACCAACGATGCCGATATCAATATTGTGAATGGAAAAAGCGTTCACCGTGAAGAATTTGGCATCGATAAAGGTATTTTCTTCTCCCCGAAGGGCGATCAGCTGGCATTTTACCGCATGGATCAGCGGATGGTCAATGATTATCCTGTTATTGACTGGTCAGTAACCCCCGCACGTAATACCAACATCAAATACCCGATGGCAGGTGGTACCTCTCACGAAGTAACACTCGGTATTTATCAGCCATCTACCCAAAAAACTATTTTCCTGGAAACCGGCAAACCGGCAGATCAGTACCTGACCTGCGTTACATGGGCGCCCGATCAGCAATCCGTATATATAGCGCTGCTGAACCGCGAACAAAATCATTTGTGGTTGAACCAGTACAGCGCTGTTACCGGTGAACTGGTAAAAACACTGTTTGAAGAAACAGATCCAAAATATGTACATCCCACACACCCGCTGACTTTTGTTCCCGGCACACCGGACCAGTTTATCTGGTGGAGCGAAAAAAGCGGCTATAACCATCTTTATCTCTATAATACCAAAGGACAGCAACTGCGGGAAATTACTACGGGCAACTGGGTGGTAAATGAATTATCAGGTTTTAATTCAAAGAAGAACGAGATCATTTTTACGGCTTCCAAAGAAAGCCCGATGGAGAAACATCTCTATAAAATTAATTATAAACAGAAAGCTGCGGAGCCTTCCCGGCTGGATAAAGCGGCCGGCTGGCATGATGCACAGGCAAGCGAAGACGGCAGTTATGTACTGGATGCCTACAGCTCCGGTACCACTCCTTATGTAGCAAATGTAGCCGCTACCAGTGGCAAGTTTGAACAAAATATCATCACTGCGGCCGATCCGCTGAAAGATTTCCAGCGCCCGCAAACCAGGCAGGTAACCCTGAAAGCAGACGATGGTACGCCTTTGTATGGTAAACTGATCCTGCCGGTGAATTTTGATTCCACCAAAATTTACCCGGTGATCGTATACCTGTACAATGGTCCTAATGTGCAACTGATCCGCAACACTTATCCTTACAGCGGCAACCTCTGGTATGAGTACATGGCGCAGCACGGCTATGTGATTTTTACGATGGATGGACGGGGAAGTGATAACCGCGGGAAAGCCTTTGAACAGGCTACTTTCAGGCAACTGGGCACCGTGGAAATGAACGATCAGTTACAGGGCGTGGCTTACCTGAAATCGCTGCCCTATATCAATCAGCAGAAAATGGGCGTGCACGGATGGAGCTTTGGCGGGTTTATGACCACTTCGCTGATGCTGCGTCATCCCGGTGTATTCCAGGCGGCGGTAGCCGGCGGACCGGTGATCGACTGGAGTATGTATGAAATCATGTACACAGAGCGGTATATGGATACCCCGCAGGAAAACCCCGAAGGTTATGCAGGCGCCAACCTGCTTACCCAAACGAAGAACTTGCAGGGAAAACTGATGCTGATCCATGGTACTAATGATGACGTGGTGGTTTGGCAGCATTCGCTGAAATTCCTGAAGGCTTGTGTAGATAATGAAGTGCAGGTAGATTATTTCGTTTATCCCGGGCATTTGCATAATGTGCTGGGAAAAGACAGGGTGCACCTGATGCAGAAGATCACCGATTATTTTGATGCCAACCTGAAATAATTTTTTCTTTTTTCAGTAAAGCAAAGATCACCGTATTGCGCTGATCTTCGCTTTATTATT
>JBCNPS010000068.1:0-18119 GCA_039593235.1 Chitinophaga sp.
AATTGATACGCCTATAACTGATATTGTTTGTTTATTCTTTCCTCTGGCTTCTCGCAGAACAGATACAGGCAAGCTAAAAATCCCCATTCCAATGGTTTCATTAACACATAGGTAAGATTGGACATTTGCTCATTGTTTATTTTTTTTGATAGATTATATCCATACCTGTCGTAATTGTTGCGTATTAATTGATGTAACCGGGGAGAAAAATCCTGTATCATTTCCTCAAATGCGTTGGCAATAAGTAGTTGCCGGTTTACGATGATGATCTCCCCGTTTCTTTTGCCGGTCCTGATGGGCTTTACAATTTTCGGGTTCCCGGCTACCGCAACCGTGCACAAATAATGCCCTTTGTGGTCCAATACTGGCGGGTGCATTTGTTGGGAGAACCGCCAGGTGGTGGTTTCCGTAAATACCTTTACGAGCGAATCTGCATCCTGCCCGAATAAAATGAGGATAGCCGTTATTAACAACAGTAAGGGGATGATGAGGATAATACCCCAAACAGGTAAATTGTTTCTTTTAGCAAAGAACAGGTTTAGTTTGTTCAGAAACTTGTTGGTATAAATTTTATCATTGGCTGTGATCATTTTGTTTTTGACCATATGAACCAGCAGTATTATTGAAATGAGTATGCTTATAAGTGGCATCGGAATGAGAAAGAACTGATGCTCCGGTGTGTTATAACTATTAAGGCTCTCTGTATTGTGTTCTGACAGTTGTAATAGAATCACGAAGCTGATGATGATGCCCATTACCAGGAAACTTAGAGATAGTACCTGTGTTAAGGGCGGTAGCTTGGTGCCTTTTAACCAAAGCAGGAGTATTGATACATTAAAAGCAATAAAGTAAAATAATAGCGTGATGATGTGCTTATTACCAAAGGGAGTATAGCACTGGTCGTCAATGGGGTCAACTGCGGTGTAGTATTCGTTGCTGTGCATCAGTAAGCCAATCAGCATCAGGCCCATTGAAAGGAGGTAAACAGTTGCTATAATGATTTCTTTAAGAGAAATCTCTTTTTTTATTTTTTTTAAAGTGGAAACCAGCAAACCCATTACCACTAAAAGACATAGTAAAGCGCAAACGAGAATCATACGTTGTTTTTTCCTTTCTTTTTTTAGTTGTTGATTTTAACAGTTATCACTACTCATAGGTATGCTCAGTAATATCGATAACCATATTTTGACCCTCCCGCCATTTTGTCCACCCGTTATAGTTTTTCGTACTGTCGAAATTAAATTCCCTGCCAAAACCTTTCTTTAATTTTATCCATTCATCCTTTACCTCAATTACACCAAAGGGTAAAAAAGCAGGGTCCTTATTTTCGAATATTATTTTCCCACCCGGCGCATCATAAATTGTAATGTTTTCTTTTGTAATGAACTCAGCTCTTTTTAAATAGCGATCCCAGGTTTCGAAGATATACCAGCGTGGGTTGTACCTGGAATTGGGGCAATTGCTGCAACTATTATCAGAAAGTTGTTGCTCGGTAGTATAATAGGCATTTTTATCATCTCTCTTAATGATAAAGGTTTCCAGAGTTTCCTCGTTGGTGATAACTTTAAAAAACAATGCTGTAGTATCTACTACACGGAATCTCAGCATAGGTGGAAAGTGTATCAGCCCCTTTCTTATATGTGCTTCGCCTTCTTTGTTACTATCACCTTTGCGTAGTGCGTAAGGCTTCAGGCTAATACCAGATACAAATTTGGTAGCCCCTGATTTTTCCACTTCAAATTTCAATACATCAAAAGGTTCTGTATCTGTTTCGGTTTTATACAAAAAGACAGGATATTGGGTATTCGCCGTAAGCAGGCCGATTCCAATAGTTTTTGTAGGGGCGTTTTCCTGCCCTTTGCAATTGTACAAAAGCATAACAGGAAGCAATGTAATGAGGTATTTAAACATATTTATACGTATCTAAGAAATCCGAATTCGTTCAAATGTAGTAGTTTTTATCTCAATTATGCGATACATATATTTACTCAATTAATGGGTGTAACCATATTAACAGTATCATCGGTTTTAAAAAAACAGCAAATAGTATGGTGTATAATTGCGGATAGTTACCGGTAACCGGCCTTCTATCTTTCTCGGGGTTTATAGTTTAAGGTGTTGCAACTCCAATATATAATAAAGGGGCTTAATTGCCCTTTTTTTGTTTTAACCTCTTATTTTGCCCAAACAATATTGATATTTATTGTATATTAATTGCAGCCTGGAATTTCTGAAGACCCGATCCACGATTATTTGAAAACCTTTTGAGACGATGTAAGCAACCAAAATCTAATGTAACAATCTGATAACATGATCTTCTGTTAATTCAATAACAACATTTTTAGTTTTACGACCTGATTTGCTTTTGAGGAGCTGCCATAAATTTATTTTAAAACATCACTTAAACAAATGCTAATGCCGCTGGCTTAGCCTGCCTGGCCCGTCTTTTAATCAACAGCAACGACCAATTATCACTAATTAAACAAACAAATCACTTAAAGATTGCTTTATGAACAAAATCTATTATTGTAGGTTTTCATTACGATTTCCTGTAAAACTGCTGACTGCTTTCCCGTGTTGGATAGTATGCCTGTGCATTGCCTGTTTACCGGCATTGGCGCAGGATAAATTCAAGGTGCAGGGCAGGATTACGGACGACAAAAATCAGCCCCTCCCGGGTGTAAGTATTTCTGAAGTTGGCACCCGCAATGGTGTGGTGTCGGATGTGGAGGGAAATTATCAGTTGGAAGTAGCCGGTGGTAACAGTACCCTGCATGTTGCATTTGTAGGATACGAAAGCAAGGATGTAATTATAAATGGAGCGCACAATCTCCATATATCTTTGCAAGCACAATTAAAACAATTGAATGATGTAGTGATCACAGGTTATGGTAAAACCAGTAAGAAGAATGTGACCGGGGCCATCAGTTCTGTTAGCCCGGGAGAATTTACACAGGGCGTAATTGCGTCTCCATCGATGTTACTACAGGGTAAAGTGCCAGGGTTAACGATCACCAAAAGTGGTAACCCCAACCAGAACCCCAGCGTAATATTGAGAGGGCCATCGACCTTACGCACCGGCGCCCAGGAGCCGTTTTACGTAATTGATGGTGTACCGGGCGCGCCAATTGATATGGTGGCGCCGGATGATATAGCAAGCATCGATGTGCTGAAGGATGGCGCTTCCACCGCTATCTATGGGGCCAGGGCTGCCAATGGCGTAATCATGGTAACCACCCGCCGGCCAAAAGGAGATCAGCTGCGCATTGCCTATAATGCTTATGTGGGCCTTGAAAAAGTATCCAAACGGCTTGAAGTACTTACCGGCGATGAATTACGGAAATACCTGGCAGATAATGGCCAGGTACTTGCCACCGCCAACAACGATATGTATCCCGGTACCGCCACACCGGTAAATACCGACTGGCAAAAAGAAGTACAACGCGATGCCGTTTCTCATAATCATAACCTGTCGCTCATGGGCGGATCCAAAAGTACCACCTATGGTTTCAGTATTAACTATCTCGACAATCCGGGTATCATTGAGGGTTCATCGCTGAAAAGGATGGGGATCCGCGCCAACATCGATCAATACGCGTTTAACGACCGCCTGCGACTGGGCGTGAACATCTTCAATTCATCTACCACCCAAAACAATGTGCCCGACGCGGTATTGTCGAATATGCTCAACTACCTGCCTACCGTGTTGGTAAAGCAACCCGACGGAAGTTTTACGGAAGATTATGCCGGTAATATCCGCGGCAGCAATAACCCGGTATCGCTCATTGAGAACAACAGCGACGAAACAAAGATCAATAAGTTCCTGGGTAATGGTGTTGCTGAAGTGAAAATACTCCCGGGTCTTACCTATACGCTGAGCCTTTCCACCCAGCGGGAACAGGTAACGAGAAATGTGTATTACAACAGTTTGTCCGTACTCGCAAAAGGGCTCAACGGTAAGGCAACCCGCCTGGCATGGACAAACACCCGTAACATTATTGAGTCTTATTTTAATTACGATAAAACCGTTGGCAAACATAATTTCAAGGTATTGGCCGGGTACTCCTGGCAGCAGGACCAGAACGGCGATGGCTTTGGCGTAAGTACACAGGGCTTTGGCAGCGATGCGCTGTCCTGGAATAATCTCAGCCTGAGCAACCCGCCTCCAGGCACCGTAGTATTCGATAACTCTGCCACCAGTACGCTTACCACCCTGCGTTTGATTTCTTACTATGGCAGGATCAATTACCAGTATGCCGACAAATATTATTTCCAGGCATCCCTGCGTAATGATGGTTCCTCTGCTTTTGGTAAAAACAACCGCTGGGGCTACTTCCCGGCAGTATCGGCAGGATGGCGTATCAGCCAGGAGCCGTTTATGAAAAAGAACGACTTCTTTGATGACCTCAAGCTGAGGGTGAGTTATGGTGTGTCTGGTAACTCACTGGGTTTTGATCCGCTGGCGGCACAACTACAATACAGCAACACCGGCCGTTATTATGATAATGGTAACCTGATCAATGCCATCGCCCCAGTGCAAAATCCTAATCCCGATCTGAAATGGGAACGTACCGCTATGCTCAATGCCGGTATCGACTTTACCATTTTCAGGGGACGGCTGAGCGGTGCAGTGGATTACTACGATAAGCAAACTTCAGATCTCATCTGGAACTACCCCGTGTCTACCACCCAATACATTACCACCACCTTGTTGGCGAACGTTGGTAAAGTAAGTAACAAGGGCGTGGAAGTAGTGCTGAATGCCGAACCGGTGAGCAACAAAAATTTCTCATGGAAAACCTCTGTCAACCTATCACATAATACCAACAGCATCAGTGCACTTTCCAGCGGAAGGTTTACATTGAAAGATATTCCAACCGCCATTCTTGGTGGTAAGGGACAATCCGGTAACTGGAGCCAGAAAATACTGGAAGGGCAACCCATTGGTACCTTCACCCTGTTCCATTACATGGGGAAAGATAAAGATGGCGTGTCTACCTATCAGAAGGCAGATGGTTCGATCACTACCTCTCCCAGCATAGGCGACCTGATGCAGGCAGGCAATGCACAACCCAGCATTAATTATGGATGGAGCAACACTTTCACCTACAAGGGATTTGATCTGAATATCTTTATCCGCGGGGTATCCGGCAACAAGATACTCAATGCTACCACCGCAGCGTTGAACACGCCAACAGATGCGAAAGTGACCAATATCCTGAAATTTACAACAGGGGAGTCCTATAACGACAAGAACTCTTTCCTGATCTCCGACCGGTTCCTGGAAAACGGCTCCTACCTGCGTTTGGATAACCTTACACTGGGGTATACTTTCAGGATCAAAAGTAACTACATCAGTAAACTGCGTATATACGGCAACGTTAACAATGTATTTACTATTACGGATTATACAGGTATAGATCCTGAAATTGATCTTGGTGGCCTTACACCCGGTATTGACGCCAGGAATTATTATCCTAAAACCCGGTCATTCATCTTTGGGCTGAATGCTATTTTCTAATCCGTCTGACTATTTAAAAATAAAGATATGAGCTATAAAAGAATCCTTGGTATTTTCCTGCTTGCCGTAATGGCGCTTACCGCCTGCAGTAAGCTGGATGTAGATGTAGCGTCGAAGTATACGCCTTCCAATTTTCCTTCCAATAATGCTTCCTATGCGGCCGCTATTGGCGCTGTGTATTCACAGCTGGCCAATACCAAGTCAGGCGATGCCACTTACTGGATGAATGGTACCGGTTTTAGTTACGGAGTGGACTACTGGATGTTACAGGAGTTTTCTACCGACGAGGCTATCATTCCTGCCCGCGATGGTAACTATGATGATGGCGGGAAATACCGTTTTATGCACCTGCATACCTGGGGCAGCAGTCACCCGTTCGTGATCAGTTCCTGGCAATGGGGTTTTGGCGGCATCAATATTGCCAATAATGCCATCAACCTGGTGAACGGGCTACCCGCTGGGGATTATAAATCCGCTTCTCTTGCAGAACTGAAGGCCATGCGTTCGCTTTTCTACTTCTTTATGATGGACCTGTATGGTAACATTCCTATATTGGATACCTTCCCGGTAAACACGCTCCCGGCCACGAAACCGCGTAAGGAGGTATTTGCCTTTATCGAGAACACATTGAAATCAGCATTGCCTGATCTTACTACCAAGGTGGATGGCAGCACCTATGGACGCGCTACCAAATGGCTGGCTTTTGCATTGCTGGAAAAGATGTATCTCAACGCAGAATACTATACCGGCACACCGCGTTATACCGATGCGGTAGCCATGGCAGACAGTATCCTCCTGAATGCGCCTTATTCACTGGATGCTGATTTTGCATCGATATTTAAACCGGATAATGGTCCGCAGATCAGGGAAACCATTTTCGCCATTCCTTATGATGCCAATCTTATTCCGGGTTGTCACTTTACCCGTTTCTGCCTGCACCCTTTCCTGAAGGAGCGTTTCGACCTGCCGGCGGCATTTGGTCCCAGCGTGGCGCTGAGCACTATTTCCGACTTCTATGCTTATTTTAACCAGCCGAACGATGTGCGTAACAATACCTGGTTATCCGGTAAGCAGTATAACAAAGATGGTACGCCCAACATTGTTCATACTACTACCAAAACGCTGGATGCTTCTTCTCCCGGTGCAGATACGCCGGTGGACTGGTGGGTGGAAATTTCCCCTGCCTTAACGCTGAAAGCCGGCGGGGAAGCCAAGCTTGATGTAGGCAACGATTTGCGGGGACAATTGAAGGGAGTACGTTCCATCAAGTATTATCCTGATAAAAACCTGAATACGGCCACCCGTTTCCAGAACACGGATCTTCCCGTGCTGCGCCTGGCAGATGTGATTATGATGAAGGCAGAAGCCATTCTCCGGGGCGCCACGCCTACGGTTGTAAAAGGGGAACTGCAAACCGCCGATGTACTGGTGAACAAGATCCGTAGTCGCGCTGGTACTACGCCATTGGTGGGCACTACGTTGCCTATGATCCTGGAAGAACGTGCCCGCGAATTTGCCTGGGAAGCCTGGAGAAGAAATGACCTGATCCGCTTTGGCAAATTTGAAGGCAAGTGGGGATTCAAACCGGCTGATAACGATGTTTTCCGCCGTGTGTTTCCTATCCCGGCAATAGAGCTGGCACTGAATCCGAACCTGGTACCTAACCCGGGTTATTAAACGGTTTTACCACAAAAAATAAATGGGATGAAGGGCGCATTGATAGCAGGATCAATGCGCCCTTCATAGTTAACCAGTAACATACTACCTTCGGCCTGCGCCAGTAGCCCAAATCTTATTGGCGTTTCTTTCGTATAAATATACCCCGGGCCACAAGTACTACTGATGATGGGCCCAAAATTCCTGCATAGCAGTAACCTATGTGTTAGTGTGCTTTTTTGTTATTTAATAATGAGTTATTTTCCATCCCGAAAGAAGAGCTATGAAGAAAATAGGATTTTTATCGTTTGGGCATTGGTCGGACCATCCTGCGTATAGCACCCGTACCGCGGGTGATACGCTGTTGCAGTCGATTGACCTGGCTGTTGCTGCGGAGGAAATCGGTTTAGACGGCGCCTATTTCCGGGTACATCATTTTGCCGCTCAACTGGGATCGCCATTTCCCTTGCTTTCGGCTATCGGCGCCAAAACAAGCAAAATAGAAATTGGAACGGGTGTAATTGATATGCGTTATGAGAACCCCCTGTATATGGTGGAAGATGCTGGGGCCGCCGACTTAATTTCGGAAGGCCGGTTGCAATTAGGGATCAGCAGGGGATCGCCGGAACAGGTAATTGATGGCTGGCGCTATTTCGGGTATGAACCGGCGGAAGGAGAAACCGAGGCAGACATGGGACGCCGTAAAGCCCTGCAATTCCTGGATAAGTTAAAAGGTATAGGATTTGCCAGGCCTAATCCGAACCCGATGTTTCCGAATCCACCGGGCCTGCTGCGTTTGGAACCATATTCTGAAGGATTACGGGAACGTATCTGGTGGGGCGCCGCTTCTAATGCCACAGCTGTTTGGGCAGCGGAAAACGGCATGTATCTCCAGAGTTCTACCCTGAAGCAGGATGAAAGTGGTAAGCCTTTTCATGTACAGCAGGCCGAGCAGATCAGGTTATACAAAGAGGCATGGAAAAAAGCGGGGCACCAGCGGGAACCGAGGGTTTCAGTGAGCCGGTCAATATTTGCACTGGTAAACGACCAGGATCATTATTTCTTTGGGAAGGAAACAAACCGGACCGATAAAATCGGAATGATTGAACCGGGTAAGCGTGCCATTTTCGGAAGAAGCTATGCGGCGGAACCGGATCAGCTGATAAAAGAACTGGCTGAGGATGAGGCCATCCGGGAAGCAGATACCATACTTTTAACAATACCCAATACATTGGGAGTTGATTACAATGTACATGTACTGTCTTCTATTTTAAAACATGTTGCACCCGGATTGGGGTGGCGTTGAATATTCAGCCACAGGATTGGCCCCTGTAAGTACGCGGCATACCCCGGTTTTTAGCCGGGGTATGCCGCGTTGTTTTTAATAACAGTAAATTCCGCCGCTCATACAAAACGCTTGCTGCAGGGAATAATAACACTGTTTTTATAACGGGATCTTAATGCAGTAATTCTTTCAGCTTATTTTCAAGCATTGCGCCCCTGAGATCTTTTGCAATAATTTTCCCGGAAGGATCTATGAGCAGGTTGCCCGGTATAAATTCTATTCCAAAACCGGCAGATACCTCATTCTTCCAGCCTTTAAGGTCTGATAATTGTGTCCATGGCATGTTATCCTCACGGATGGCTTTTTTCCAATTGGCGGCTTTATCATCTAACGATATTCCAATAATGGTAAAATTTCTGTTTTTAAATGCGTTGTAAGCTTTCAGTACATTGGGGTTTTCTGCACGGCATGGCGCACACCAGCTGGCCCAGAAATCTATCAATACATATTTTCCTTTGAAACTGCTGAACTTCACGGGGTGTCCACTGGTATCCGGTTGTGTAAAGTCCGCTATTTGCATACCTACCTGGCCTTTGGCTAATGCGTTCATTTTTTTTGCAATTTTTTTACCCTCGTTAGTCTGTTGGGCCGATTCATCGAGTTCATTGTACAGGCGTTTTATTTCATTGTAATCTCTCTCCAACGATATCAGGTACAGGCTAAAAGAGCTTTTAGGATGACTGGCAATAAATTGCGCCGTTCTGCTCTGAAGTTCTTTCTTAAGATCATCCCGTTTGCTGTTTATCCCGGCTTTTTCTTTTGCAGACGCCTTGCCGGAATTGGAATTTAAGGAGTCCCTTTGATCTGTCAGATCTTTAATAAACAGGCTGAATGCTTCTGCATCTTTTTGTATTGGTGAGCCACTTATTACGTAAGACTCCGTAGCATCTTTAATGCCCGTAAGTTTGATATGGCCGGGTTCTGCAAAAAAGAAGAAATAATTGTTATGCCCCACTGTTAATGCAATCCGCAGCGGTTCATCTAAATTTGTTTTCCAGGTAAAAGTATCCCTGACCACTTTTACGGAATCAGTTATGGATACGCCGTTATTAATGTAGAAAATTTCAATAGTTCTTCCGGATAATCCCTTCAGATGGCCTGAAAGAACGGTATTTTGCGCCTGGGTTATTAAGCTTGGGGAGAATAGCAAAATAAATAAAGCACTGCGTAATAAAATATTTTTTTTCATAGTTATTTCAATTGTAAGAATATAAAATAGTGTGAGTGCCTATGCACCGTTTTTAGAAACAGCATACACTATCCGGGATCTGGTATATCCCGGGTAGTGTATAGAAGTATTTACTGTATTGCTTAATTATAACCGGGATTTTGTTTCAACTGGTTATTTAATTGTATTTGGGTTTGAGGTATAGGGAACAGGGCGGCATCCGGGTGATAACCGGTTTTTTCTGCACCAAGCACTGTTGCTGCTGATGTTGCCGGTGTTACATTTCTTTTCAGATCAAACCAGCGGTTTCCCCATTCAAAGCATAGTTCTGTTTGCCTTTCATGCATAACGGCATTTAATACGGCATCCTGTGAGTTTACATCAGCAGTACTACCGGGTAACCCGGCCCGGCTGCGTATAGTATTCACATCTGTTAAGGCCTGGTGGAGGTTATTTAAATGTGCCGCGGCTTCAGCCCGGATAAGTAATACTTCCCCCAGCCTGAATACCATATAGTTTTCAAGAGGCAGGTTGGCAGCCAGCCTGTTTTTGTATTTAAATGGATAGTTAAGCGCCTTGTTATTTACAACCGTAGTGCCTATCCAGGTTGAACGGCGTTGGTCGCCCGCTTCAAACTGATCCAATAAAAAAGGTGTTACCAGGTACCTTGGCGTTGATCCTGCGGAAGGCACAAAATTTTGTGCTTCTGCAGTTTGCTGATACGAGTTTTTGACCGGCAACTGCCAGATGGCTTCCTTACTTCCATCTAAAAACGCATCACTTAAAGGAACATCATTCAGGCTATATACATTTGATTTAATAATTTCATCGGCTTCGTCGTAGGCAGCCTGCCATTGCCCCCGGTACAGATGTACTTTAGCCAGTAACGCTTTTGCCGCATACAGGTTAGGGCGCACTCTTCCAGCCGACGGGTAGCTTGCCGGTAATGTTTGAACCGCATCAGTAAGGTCCGATATCATCTGCGCGTAAACAGCTTCAACAGCAGTTCTTGGTAAATGGGCTGTGATGCTATAGTCGGTTGAAGTAACAAGCGGTACATCGCCGAATAAATTAACCAGGTTAAAGTAATATAGCGCCCGGACCACCTTCATTTCACCTGTGACCTGGTGTACAAATGAGCCAGACAGCTTACTGTTGTTGGTAATGCCATCCAGGATATCATTTACCTGGTACATTGCCTGGTAGGGGTACCGCCATAATCCAATGATCCCGTTATTTAAAGCAGTAAGCGTATAACTATAAAACTGCGCGTTATCTGTAGAAGCGGTGGTAGATATTTCATCTGCAGAAAGTCCTGTAGCTATGGTAAAGTTGGCGTCGCTGTAAGCAAAACCTTTTCCCTGGTTATAAGTATATACACCGGCAACAGCAGATATTACCGATACACTGTCTGCAAATTGCTGCTCTCTTGTAATCAGCGTTGGCGGATTACCTGGTATTTCCACCAATTTTTTGCAGGAAGCCATTGTACCCATTGCCATCAACGCATAGCCTGCCAGTATTTTATTTAATATTTTCATGACAATAATTGCTTAAAATTTGAAGGTTAAACCAAATGCAACGATCCGTTGTAATGGGAAGGCTGTAAAAGTGCCTGGCTGTTCGGGATCACCCACTTTATAGTTTGTGATGGTGAACAGGTTTTGTGCATTCACATAAATGCTACCGCCTTTAACATGCACTTTTTGGAGAAAAGCATCCGGCAGCGTATAGGATAAGGATACTGTTTTAACACGGAGATAAGTATCATTACTGTAAAGGCCATCTGATTGACCAAAAGCCGGTAACGTGCTAAGCGAACTTGAATTGTAGCTGCTTCCCAATCGCTGAATAGTGGCCTGATCACCCGGTTTTTTCCAGTATTGGCCCAATATGGCTGCAGGTTGATTGGTTAGCGCTCCCGGGAAATCGGTACTGTAGAGCGCAGAAAGGAAATTGGGTGCATTGCTGCTTGAAAACTGGCAAAAAACGTAAAGATTGAAATTTTTATAGGTGAAGTTATTGCCGAATCCTCCCATGTATTTAATTTCCATATTGCCAATAGGTACCTGGTCGCCCCCGGTGGCAGCTGTTCCGAATTTGGGGGTGTAAGTGGCCTTACCGCTTTTATCGTAAAACTCGTACAACCCGGTACCAGGGTTTACACCCTTGTACTTATAGCCTATTATAATAGAAACCGGTTGTCCTATAATGTATTTGTCGGCGTAAGAAGACGACGCCAGGCCAGGGAAATCAACCAGTTTATTCCGGTTAAGCGTTAAATTGAAATTAGTGGTCCATGAAAAGCTTTTGCTTTTTATGTTGGTAGATGTAGCTGTAAATTCCCAGCCCTGATTTTGAACAACCGCATTCAGATTTCCAAATACGCTTGTGAAGCCGCTTTGTATAGGTAATGGGTTATCTACAAGTTGGTTGTTTTCCCTGTTCCTGTAATAGGTAGCATTTAAGAACAGGCGGCTATTAAAAAAGCCAAGGTCCAATGCCAGGTTCAGTGATTTTTTTGTTGCCCAGCTGAAATCAGGGTTGTAAAGGTTGTAAGCATAAGTTTGCCTGATGTTTTGAAAGGCGGGTACTGAAGATAAGTTTTGGTATAATGCCTGGTAGGAATAAGCTTTTGACGCATCTCCCCCGGTGGTTCCATAGCTTCCGGAGAGCTTGCCGTAAGTGAAGAAAGGAAGCGCGTTTTTGAATACTTTTTCTTCAGAAAATATCCAGCCTGCTCCTGCAGAGGCGAAATTACCGAACTGCCGGCCGGGGCCGAAATTACTGGAACCATCCCTTCTGCCCGAAACTTCAATAATATATTTTTCATCATAAACATATTTGAGACGGGCAAAGGCTGCACTATATTTAACGAGGTTGATGGTTTCAAAAGGGTAGGTAGTGGTAGCGCCAATAACTGTACCAAGGAGATTATCATTTGAATAGCCATATGCGGCTACTTCATAGGCATCGCTGGTAACTTTTTTATAGGTGCCCCCCAATAAAGCGGTCAGCACTCCTTTTCCTAAAGATTTCCTGTAATTTATCTGCGGTTCCACATTAATGGTTTGTGCGGCGGTATTACCAAAGGCAGCACTGGCCTCTGCATACGAAGGATTTTGCGAGCTGGCCGGATTTTCGGAACGCTCAACTGTACTGATACGGTTATAACCTACGTTAGCGCTGATTGTTAAACCCTGTAAAATGATATAGGAAAGATTTAAGGAGCCGTTGAAATTAAAACTTTGCAGGTAGGCTGGCTGCTTTAAAGAGCTGTAAAAGTTATCAACATCCAAAGGATATCCTTTGTAGTTCCAGATTAAATTGCCGGAGGCATCTGTCAGATCAGGCAAATTGGGCGCCAGTACCACACCCCGGGTACCGCCGTAACTTGCTGATTTGTTTTGATCATACCCGAAGTCTGTAACCAGGTCGAGCGTGAAGCGTTTGTTTGTAGTGGCGTTGTGTAAGGCGCTGTGTAAGGTAAACCGCTGGTCTGAAAAATCGCCGGGGTAGTTATAGTTGGAACGCGTATACCCGGTAGCCACAAGGAAAGTACTGGAAGCGCCCCCGCCGGATATGGTGGCATGCAGATCAGTATTATTGGTTGTTTTCCCGGCAATTATTTTCTCCCAGTCGGTATATTTGTGCTGATCAAAAATTGTCAGGTCTGGCGCGTACGCGATATCGTAAGGATCATCAGAAGGCGTTAGCCCATCTGCAGCAAAGGCCTCTTTTCTCACTTGAAGATATTGTTGTGTATTCAACAGCTTAACCGGCCGGGCAACGTAATTAAGCTGGGAATTGAGATTGAGATCGAAAGTGGTTTTTCCTGATTTCCCTTTTTTTGTAGTAATTAAAACAACACCGTTAGCGCCCTGGGAACCATAAATAGAAGTGGCGCTTGCATCTTTGAGAATAGTGATACTTTCTATATCGTTGGGGTTAATACTGTTAAAGGGGCTAAGACCGGTTGGCTGGCTTACACCTCCGCTAAAAGATTGGGCCGTAGCAAGATTGTTTAATTGATTGATATTTACATTTTGCGGGGCAAAAGGGACGCCGTCTATAATAAACAGCGGCTGGTCGTATGGCTTTACCTGGAGTGTAGTCCCCAATGTATTCTGACCACGCACCTGTAACAATGCTGTTGAACCGGGCACGCCGTTGGCGGCGGTAACGGCGAGCCCCGGAACCTGTCCTTGCAGTGCCAGTAAAGGATTGGTTACCGGCTGCCTTGCGATGTCGGCGGCGGAAACGGTGCCCACGGCTCCAATACTGAAACGCTTTTGTTCACTACCATATGCAATTATCTGCACTTCATCCAGTTTGGATGGCGCCAACTCCAGTACAATATCACCAAGATCGGCTTTAGCTGTTACTTTTTTTGTTAAATAACCTACATAGGAAATTTCAAGTGCTGATCCTTCAGCTACATTTTGAATATAAAAGGTGCCATCTTCCCCGGCAATTATTGTTTTAGCGGTTCCCCTGATGGTAACCGTTGCACCCGCCAGCTTAATACCGGCCTTATTCACAACGGTTCCCCGGACATCTATGTTTTTGAACGGCGTTTCTTTTGGTTCATCCCCTGTACCTGTGGGGTTCGCAGCCCTGATCCTGGAAATCAGGATATTCTTATCTTCAATCTTATATTTAAGTGTTTTAGTATCTACTACATGATTTAACACGGCTTTTAAATCTGTATTCCTGAAACTTACATCGACCTTCCTGCCGGGATCGATCAAATCCGGGGAATACAAAACCTCGTAGCCGGTTTGCCGGCTGATCTGGTTAAATATCTCTTCTAAAGTCGCACCTTTTTTGGCATATGTGACCGTTTGCGCAAACGTTATGGCACTGACGTGAAGCAGGCTGGCCAATAAGAGGATGACAGTTAAGTTCAGTCGCATGATCCATTTCCTCCTTTCTGCAACATTCATCCGGCGATAAACCGTAATGAGTTTCAATAATAGTTTAGGTGCGCGACCTTTCGGCACGCACAAAATTTCAGTATAAATTTTATACATTTGTTACCTGGTTAGATTAAAAAAAGTTTGCATACTCCATTGATCCAATCAGCATTTCAGATCAGGGGCGTCGCAAGCGCTCCTGATCTGTTTTATCTGATCTGGCCTGATTCTTTTCAGGTCTTTTTTCCTGTTGCTGTCATGGTTGATTTAGTTTAATGGTTGATTTATATAATTAGCTGGAAATGATCCTGTTTAGTTAGCTCCACTGCTTCATAAGGCGTGGCTTGTCATCTAGTTATCCTGCGTGTCTTTCATCACTGTTATTGTAGATCCTTCTATCTTAAACTTAACTTCAGTAGTATATTCAATTGCTTCCAGGATACCGGATACCTTATCATACCTGGAAACCGATCCACTTAACCGTTTCATTTTTAACCCGGGAGTTTCGTACACTACTTTTATATTGTACCACCGGGCCACCTGTTTCATGGCTTCATCCAGGGAAGTATTTTTAAAGGAGAACTTACCATTTTTCCACGCCAGAGCTAATCGCAGATCCACAGACTGCACCTGCAAGCGACCGTTTGTGAGAATGGATTGCTGGCTTGCAGTAAGGACTACACTGTTATGCAGCGAAGCCGTTTTTTCAGGGATCACCCTGGCAATGCCTTCGGCTACCGTGGTTTTTATATCCGGGTCATCTGCGTAGGCGCTGATGTTAAATTCCGTACCGATATCTTCCACCATTTGTCCGCGGGCCACTACTCTGAAAGGCTGTTTTGCATTATGTTTTACACTAAAATAAGCTTCGCCTTCCAGCTGGATCTTTCTTTCATTAAGTTGGACGAAGCTGACCGGGAACCTGATCCGGGATGCGGCGTTAAGGATAACCGAACTACCATCCGGCAGTACTACTTTATACTGCTCGCCATTAGCTGTGGATAGCGTGTTATATGCGGCTGCCCGGTTATCCGTTTGCGATGCATCAGGCGTGAGTTCATACACTAACTGTCCACCTGCAGTTTTTGTAATCGTTACCCCGGCTTGTTTTGCAATATTACCATTGCCGGCATCCGACAAAATGATCTTCTCCCCGTTAGCCAGGATCAATGTGGCGGCATTTTTCCCGGGACGGATATCATGTTCCGTATGATAGAACTTGTATAAGATAACAGAACCAATAACCAGTATGGCGGCAGCTGCAGCTGCTGATGCGCTTCGCCAGCTTCTCCGCCAGAAGGAGGGCTTTGCCGTGTGATGATCCATAAAAAGGCTGACCTGCCCGTATACCCTGTTTAAACGGTTGTCCAGATCGGGCACTAAAGATTCCGGCGCCTCTGTTGCCTGGAGTTCCTGTATTATCAGTTCTTTTAAAAGAGACTCATTGTCTGCTAACCGGAAATGATCCAATAGCATTTCCTTCTCCTGCGGGCTGCATTTCCCATCCAGGTATTTCTTGAAAAGTTGGTTGATCAATGGTGCCATTTCCCGAAAATTAAAAACTAATACACCGCCGAATGAAATTATAATGAGCCTGTAACCATATTAATTTTGATGATGTGAATAATTTATTGATAATCAGATGAATAAATTTATTGTTGCTTGTTATTATAAAGTTTAACAGCTGTTTATTTATCACATTTCCAGGATAGTATCTGAATCGGAAATTTTGTAGGTTTGTAGTTTAACGTCAATTTTTTTCTTGAAAATACTGGAAGATGGATATCAGAAGGGGCTGCTGATCCGCCTGAGTAAGGGGGATAGGGAAGCTTTTTATGCCATTTATCAATCCTACAGCAAACCTATGTATCTGAGGATGATGAACATGGTCAGAGATGCGGATGTTGTTGAAGATCTGCTGCAGGATCTGTTCATTAAACTTTGGATCAAACGCGAAACACTGGATACGGAAAAATCCTTTCAATCCTATATGTATACCGTAGCCCAAAACCTGGTCTACAATTATTTCAGGAAAATATCGAATGAACAGGCGTTGATCAAGTCTTTAATTGTTACAGGCGCCGATCATTGGCTCAACGGGTCGGAATTGCTGGAAAACAAGCAGGCAAGAGAAATGCTGCAAATGGCCATCAACCAGCTCACCTCGCAGAGAAAGCAGGTTTTCAACCTGGTTAAAATTGACGGCAAAACCTATGAAGAAGCCGGGGAGATCATGGGTATATCGCGGGCTACCGTGAACACTCACATGACCAAAGCAACACAATCCATTAAAGAATACTTACTGAAGAACCAGGACTTGGCATTCCTCGTGATGAGTATATACGCCGCCGCAAACCGGGTTATCTGATGCAAAATGGCCTATTAATTTACGGGTAGCGTACAGCGGGAAGGAAGTAACGGTGAAGGCACTATGATAAACTGCCGGGAGATACGCCAAAGCGTTTTTTAAAGGCGCGGTGAAAGTGCTGGGGATGCGCATAGCCCAAATTGTAGGCAATGCCGGAGATGTTTTTTTCTCCTTCGCGGATCATCTGCTTAGCCTTTATGAGCCGTTCTTCCTGCACAAATCCGAAAACGCTCATGCCAAATACCTGTTTAAAATATTTTTTGAGTTTAAATTGATTCAGCTGTATGAGCTGTGATAGCTCCGTTAACGACGGCGGGGAGATAAGATTTACAGTAAGAATAGCATGTGCGTGATGAATTTTTTCGAGATCGGTTCTGGAAATAACGGTTGGGTGCGGCGCTTTGCCTAGCAACTGATCGCATTGCCGTGCCAGCAGTTCCATTACCCGCGATTCCAGGTACAGTTTTCCTACACTTTGTGGCAGTGAAGTATCCCAGAAATTCTTAAAGAAGAAGTTAAGCGCCTGGTTTGATCTGTTAACCGGGGCATGTATCACAAAAGGTTCGCCCTTTAATATCTTCTCCGCATATTTATTCATCTCCGGCATAAAATCAGTGAATAAGGCAGCCATTTTTTCAGGCAGCATATGCACGGAGAAAATATGATGCGTTCCGCTATGCAACAACTGGTTTGTTTCCTGGCTGAAGGGATTGAAGAGAATATTATGATACCCTTTCTGGTAGTGATGTTGGTGAAGCAATCCTTCATGTGTTTGTAGAATATTGCCCTCCAGCATAAAATTCATCTCCACAAGCTGTTTATCATTATAATGCCCCAAAGGGACGGTAGCCTTATTGGTGATCATGGTGCCGTCAACAATACCCATGGAATCTGTAATGGCGATTTTGAGGCTGCCGGTGCGATCGGGCATCGGTGTGCTAAATTCATGCAGTACGCCTCGGGGTATGGACATCAGGTTTTCCATACTGAAAACAGTCATCTTATTATTTTCTTCCATTGGGCCATATGTTTAAGAAATGGTACAAAATAATCCTTTCTGTGCACTCTTGCGGTACCACAATCGATTATTCATTTCATCTGGCCCTAGCTACAGTCGAGTGAAGATGTTTTCCCACGTCTTCACC
>JBCNPS010000680.1:0-3181 GCA_039593235.1 Chitinophaga sp.
GCAGATGCAGTTATCCCCCCGGGTACAACACTTTATATACTAAAAGTTGCCCGGGCTTAATTGTTGAAGTCTTTGGGGCAGGATAAGAACGGCAAAAGGAACCCGCACGTGCATTTGGATGCACGGTTGGTATTGAGTAAGGGTAATATGTAATTTGCCGGATGCAATTAATGAATAATTGTATCCGGCAAATATAGGACTTTTATTTACAACAAAAGGTTAATTCGCTAATTCGCCCGCTGTGAAAGGCTTCTGGCGGCCATTGTGCAGTTTCCGCACCTGCTGGATATCAGCAGCGGTCACTTTATCGGCTTTATTTTTCCAGGCGCTGCGCAGGAAGGTGAGCAGCTGCGCGATATCAGCATCGCTAAATTCATCGCTACCGCCAATGCCCGGCATATCGCCGTTTATTTCAGGCGCTTTATACATTTTTCCGTGTACTTCTACCGGCCCGGTGAGGCCGAATAATACAATAGATATGAATGCTTTCTTATTACCGTTCACCCAGTTGCTTTCATTCAGCGGTGGCGCCATGGAGGCAATGCCTTCCCCGCTTTTACCATGACAGGTTTGGCATACGGTATTAAAGATCTTATATCCTCTCGGTAATTCTTTCCGTAATGCTTCCATCTTTTTAGCATTGGCTTTACTGTCCATGTTCTTCAGCACCAGTTGCAGCTGACGACGCAATACCAATGTAGTGTCGGGGTTCCAGGCAATTACCTGTTTCAGTAAAGCGGCTTCCCTGTTGGCGGCGTTATTCACCAGTGCGGCAGACACATAACGGTCAGGGGCATACGCTTTTATCATCTTATCTTCCAGGCGGGTGGCCGCTGCTTTATCAAGTTTTCCTACTGCTGGCAATGTATAAGCCACTGCCGGCGCCAGGTAAGGGTTGTTTGATAAGGAATCCAGCGCTGCTACGGTTGCCCTGATACTGCCGCTGTTCAATACCGATGATAATGCTGCGAGCCCCTGCAATTTCAAACCGGCATCGGCTTGTTGCCAGATCCAGCTGATATCATCTGCTGTAAGGCTGTGCAGCCCTTCCAGGGCCCAGAGGGCGTGGATCTGTGCGAGCGGATGCGCCGCATCTTTGAGCATAGTTCTCAGTTCGGGCGCCATGGCTGTTAAGTGCTGATCAATGATGAGTTGCTGCGCTTTATCTCTCAAAATACCATTTTCATTACCCAGCATTTTACCGAGAAAAGCAGGCGTAAGTTCAAATGTTACCGGTTGAGGCTTGCTACCGGCAGGAATGATCCGGTAAATACGGCCGCAGTTCAGCGGCAGCGTAAGGTTACGCATCTTTATTTCATTCTTCAGGTATTCGGTAATGTAGGTTTTATGCTGCAGGATACCGCGATACATATCAGCAATGTACAACGCCCCATCGGGGCCGGTACGCAGGTCCACCGGACGGAAGCGCTCATCTGTGCTGGCCAGGAACTCCTTTCCTTTATAGGCCTGTACCCCTTTCACAATGTAGCCGCTGTCCGACAAAATATTCCTTTTGATCAGGTTAGCGGACGGCTCTGCTACGAATGCATTGCCGGCATAAGTAGCTGGCAGCAGGTTGCCGCGGTAAATCACCGGGCCGCAGGCGGCAGTGAAATTCACCAGGCGCAGGCTGTCGTCCAGCGTGCCTTTCTGGTAACCGCGGTTTACGCCGGGTGTAGGATGGGCCGGATAAGTACGGTTATCGGGTACTATTTTCTGATCGAAACCCGCCGCATTATTCTGCTGGGGATTAGTGCCGCCCAAACCGGGCGAAAAGTAATCGCCCAGGAGGTTTTCGGAGTTGTTATTATAATAAAGGCGTCCATGATCATCCTGGGTAATACCCCATTGGCCCCGGAAATGGGTAGATTCTTTCAGCCATTTATTTCCTTCCTTACGGTAACGCCTATCCGATTTTGCGTTATAGATCCAGTTATCCATGGCCCGCAGTAAACCATTGGGCTGATGTTCCACATTTCCTCCGGCGGCATATTGATCGTCCACCAGGGTTTTCTTACCGGGCTTATCACCATTATTTTCTATAAACCACAGCTGTGGAGGTGTAGCCACCAGCACGCCGTTTTCTATCAGGCATATGGCTCTTGGCAGTACCAGTGAGTCAAGGAATACGGTGCGTTTATCCATCACGCCGTCGCGGTCCGTATCTTCCAGGATCACTATTTTTCCATCGGGCTTATCTTCCCCGGTGCCGGTGGTATCGGGCATAAAACCGGTCATTTCCACTACCCACATGCGACCGCGTTCATCAAACGACATGGTCACCGGGGCCACCACCATGGGTTCTGCGGCTACCAACTGCACTTCCAGGCCTTTGTCGACCTGCATCTGACCGATGGCTGCTTTGGCATCCAGTACGGGCGAAGTGGCAAACTGTTCCCGCATGGCAATAGAATCTTTTTCGTGTTTGTTTCCGTCTTTAGGCTGATTTCCTTGTCCACAGGCAAATAGCGCCAGACATAACGTGGCGGTTAAACGATAGTGAATACGCTGCATTGGTTTATTCATTCGATTGCGAAAGCAATAAAAATACATTTCTAAATATATTTTTTCTGAAAAATTATATGAGCTGATGGTTCCCGATCTGCACCACGTCAAAAAAACTTATCTTCGTCGCTTCATTGCATACATTTTACGATTTATTTGCATTTATGGAACGCTTTCAGGGCATCATAGGCATTGTACTTATTTTGGGTATAGCCTTTCTATTCTCCAATAACAGAAGTAAGATCAATTACAGGCTGGTGTTCAGTGGTATTGGCTTACAGGTATTGATCGGTTTCCTGGTATTTAAAGTGCCCCCTATTACCTGGTTCTTCCAGCGGGTGGGAGATGCAATGGGTAAGCTGGAAGGCTTTGCCCGTAAAGGCGCGGCCTTTGTGTACGGCGGTATCGGCGTATCCCAGCCCGATGGTACAGGGTTGAAGGATTATGCCGCCGGCGGATTTGTATTTGCTTTTAACGTAACGGCCACCATCATCCTGGTGTGTGTGCTGGTAGCGGTTTTATATCACTATGGCATCATGCAGCGTGTAGTGGCGGTAATTGCCCGGGCCATGAATTATGTGATGCGTGTTAGCGGCGCGGAAGCGCTGAGCAATGTGGCGAGTGCATTTGTAGGGCAGGTAGAAGCGCAGGTAATGATCCGGCCCTACTTATCAAG
>JBCNPS010000681.1:0-3174 GCA_039593235.1 Chitinophaga sp.
GTCCTGTTTGGACAGGCGCTGGCAGATGCACTGCTGATGCCGCTTACCGCGTTTATGTAACCCAGTTTACGGTCGGCTATCAGGCCGCCGAGGAAAGGGGTGAGGTATACAAAGGCAATGAAGGTGCCGAATATATCTGCTGCAGTAGCACGATCCATGCCCCATCCGCCTTTGGACGTGTCTGTGAGGTAGAGTTGGAAAATACCCAGGATAAGGTAAAAGCCAAACCGTTCCCACATTTCGGAGAGAAAAAGGAAAGGTAATGCTGTTGGATGTTTGCGCGAATGGTTCATAGCGGCAAAATAAGATATTTGTATGATTGGTAATCAAGGGGAAGACAAATAAAAGTTTTATATCTTTACCCGATGTGATACCAGTTATTACGGTGAATGCTGTATTGTTGTGTTGCTTTTATTTCCAAAATGAACCTTGTTTTTTATCTCAGCCTATCTTTATTGGACTTCAAGCCAATAGCGCCCATTGCTTCAATGGACACCTCAGTGCATTACACTATCAGGCATTTTACGGATGAAGATGGTTTACCGCAGAATAGCGTAAAAGGTATTGCAGCGGATAAAAATGGTTTTTTATGGCTGGCCACGGAAAACGGGATAACCAGGTTCGACGGCAATTACTTTCTCAATTTTAGCAGCGATAATGTGCCTGGTTTGAAAAGCAGCAGGATGGCCAGGATCTATCCCAATGATACCGCTATCGCTGTGGAAACGGATATAGGGCAGGTTTTAACTGTTGCGGAAAGTACGGTAAAGCATATTGGAAAGGAGCTGCCGGGGTATAAATACCAGCATTATAAAGATAGCAAAAATGATTACTACCCCATCAGGGGATGGCCCGACGACCAGGCCGAAGTTTTTGCCAAAATACGGCCGGTAGTGCTCCCGCAGGGTACGGATAGTTATTTTGCGGCCTGGCATGATACCATCTCTTTTGTAAAACAGGGAAAGGTGGAGTACCGCATTATACAGCCCGGGCTGGATCCGTTGCATTTGTTCGTTTGTGGTGGTCAGCTTTTTTACCTCGGCAGGAATGGGCATATAACGGGGTGGGAGAAAGAGCAGCCGGTAAAAGTGTCGCTTACAGGGGATCTGTTGTCTGATCCGGCCTTCCGCGATTGTAAGATGGAGTTGTACTGGAACCTGGCAGCACACCAGGTTTTTGTTTATACGGATGGCAACTGCTACCTGTTACAGCCGGAACAGGGAGGAGGCCGTATGCATAGTGCAGTGGTGTTACGGGATTTCAATTTTCACCAGCGCTATATCACTTCCATCTATTATGACGGGTTCAACAGCCGCATTTTCCTGGGAAGTTCCACAAAGGGCTTATATATAGGCACCAGGCAACAATTTATGGTGCGTAAATCTGATATTTCAGGAACGGAAGTATTTTATGCACAGGCGCCCTTTCCCGGAAATGCAGTGGTAACAGGTACAGGGCTTACTTTTAACCAAAAAGGAAAATACAGCTGGTTGCCGTTGTCGTTCAATAAGGAAAGCATACTGGAAAAATACACGCTGGCCCGTGATAAAGAAGGGAGATACTGGGGAAGGGACGGAATTACATTAGTTACTGTATCACCTGATTTCAGCCGGGTATTGCACAAAACACAATTGCCTTTTCTCATTGGCCAGGTATACGCCGGCGAAGAAGGTAACCTGTGGGTGGGCGGAAAATATCCCGGGCTTTATTATGTAAAAACTGCAGACCCCGCCCTGGCATTACAGTTTCTGCCCGCCACCGTTAACGATGTAACTTATATAAAAGACGGGAAACCGGGAGTTTTATGGATAGGCACCGGTAAAGGGCTGTACCGGGTGCATTTGCCGTCGGGGCGCACAGATACCATCAAAGGACTGGAGGAAGGGAATGTAAGAAGCATCTATATTCCCCAACACGGGGAAGTTTGGATCACCACTTATAACCGGGGCGTTTTTCTTTATCACAATGAACGGCTGGTGGCGCTGCCGCAAGACCGGCAGCGGTATATGGCTACTACCCATTGTATTACAGAGGACGACCAGGGCTATTTCTGGCTAACCACCAACAAGGGATTGTTCAGGATCAGGAGACAGGATGCCATTGATTTCGCGGAAGGAAAACAGCATGATCTGTATTATTATTACTTTGGAAAGGACCAGGGCTTTAATACAAATGAGTTCAACGGCGGCTGCGAACCCTGTTCCATAGAATATGACGATGGCGATATTTCTTTACCATCGCTGGATGGGTTGGTGCAGTTTACTCCCTCTCTTATCCGGATGGAGATGCCGGATAAAGGAATATATATAGATTGGGCGGAACATAACCTGAAAGTAACGGCAGCCTCAAAAGAATTTAACCTCCCGAATAATTTCCAAAGCTTCCGGTTTCATATCAGTTCACCGTATTTTGGAGACGCCAGGAACCTGCAGTTTTATTATTCCCTGGAAACAGGGGAAAAGGCGGACGAGCAAATATGGTTACCTGTGAGCAGCGACAGAACGATCACGTTTTCTTCTTTACCATCGGGCGATTACCGTGTCCGGATCCGCAAGCTGAAGGGGTTTGGAAGCGACCAGTACACGGAGAAGGTGATTGTTGTTCATGTACAGAATGCCTTTTATGAAAAAGGGTGGTTCAGACTGGCGGTATTGATCGCTTTGATCTGCCTGGTAGTGCTGTTTTACAAAATACGCATCCGCCGTATCCGGGAACAGAACAGGCAATTGGAATTGAAGGTAACGAACCGCACCCGGGAGCTGGAGGAAACAATGACCATACTCCAGGATTCGGATGAGCAGCTCCGTAAGCAAAGTTTTATGCATAAGCGTTTGCTGGCCGCCATCACCCATGATATTAAAACGCCGCTGAAATTTTTGATCAGGGTGAATAGAGAAAATGAATCATCTTCCGGTGTACTGCAGGAAAAGGAAATAAAAACCGTGACCTACGATAGTCTTTATCGTATGCATCACCTGGTAGATAACCTGATACATTACATGCGCATTTCCTTCCTGACCGGCGATTTTTCTGAAGAAACAGTAGACATTTACAGGCTAACGGAAGAAAAAATGGAGATCTTCAGACCGGTATCCGGCGCAAAGGGAATACAGATCGCCAATAACGTTCCGCCGGGAATGACGGTAGTAACAAACAAACAGCTATTGGCGGTGG
>JBCNPS010000682.1:0-3160 GCA_039593235.1 Chitinophaga sp.
CAGTCAAATTAATATAAACATCATAATCCTGATTCAGACAAAATCCGCTTCGATAACCTCCCCGTAAAACAATCTCCATAAAAAAACAAAATCAGTGAAATCAGCATAATCATCATAATCCTGAGTCAGACAAAATCCGCTAAGGTCAGAAATTGAGGAGACGTTCAATCGCGGGAGCGTAAGCTGCCCCTATAGGAATAGGAATGTTTTTGATGTAAAGAGAGTTACGGTCGGCGCGTTCAATTTTCTTGTTGGCTACGATGTAGGAGCGGTGCACGCGGGTGAAAGAGCCGATAGGCAGCAGGTCTACCGCTTCCTGCATGGAGAGGCGGGAAATGAGCTTCCGGTCGGTAAGGATGAAGTTGACGTAGTTACCGGCGCTTTCCAGGTAAAGGATATCATCCAGTACAATGCGGAATTGTTCATACCCGCTTTTCACGAAAATATAATCGGGTTGCTCTTTGATGGCAGGAGCTCCGTTTTGCTGCTTTAGTTGCAACAGGTTATTGGCTTTATTGCACGCCTTCATGAAACGTATGAGGGAAAAGGGTTTGAGCAGGTAATCGATGGCATCGAGCTCAAAGCTTTTCACGGCATGTTCTGAGTAGGCGGTGGTGAAAACAGTCATAGGTGGGTGAGGCAGGCTGGACAAAAAATCCAGTCCGGAGATATCCGGCATTTTAATATCCAGGAACAGCAGGTCTACCTTTTCTTTGCTGAGAAAATCGATCGCTTCAAAAGCGTTGGTAAAAAAACCTTTCATTTCCAGGAAGGGCACCCTGGCAGCATGATTCTTGATAACAGCCAGCGCCACCGGTTCATCATCTATCGCAATAGCAGTCATTTTTGGCTATTTTATTTGTAAGCAATACAGGGATTTAACTGATCTTTCCCAGTAATAATCTCCTGGCCTGTTGCCAGAGATTCTGGTACTGGCCGTTTTCCCGGTTCTTCCACTCTTTTACGAGCGCTTCGGCCTGTTCCCGGCGCAGATCGCGGGTAGATTCAAAAAGGTGGTCCACCGTTTCCTTATCGGCCGCCAGTGCGGCAGCCTGGTAATGTTCCATCAGCTCTTTGCCGGTATCTGTTTGCAGTTGCGCCGAAGTTACGCCCTGTGCGGTGGCTGCCGCCAGCTTTTCATCGTACTCGCCTTTAGGCATCAGTATTTTACTGAGCAACGGCATTACTTCAATGAGGGTAATAATAAATACTATAAGGCGGTACCGTTGTTTTACCGGTGGATGTGTTTCTGTAAGTTCGTTCAGGGCTTCAATCTGCGCCAGGAAGCCATTGGTAAGTGTGCCAACGTATACGGCTTCCTTGAGGCTATCTACCGTATGCATACGCGCCATTTGTGCCTGCAACTGTTGTTGCTGCGGCTCCCAGGCCCTTTGCATGGCCTGCAGCTCTTCTTCCGATTTAAGGTAGGCTGATTTCTTCACCCGGGCAATGTCCGACTCTCCTATCCTGCCGGAGCCGCCGGTGCCATCGGTTTCTTTGATATAGCCATCCTTATACACTTTCATTTCGGCGGTTTTCTGCGCCAGTTGTTGTTTACCCTGATCAAGGGATTGCTGCAGGGCGGCCATCTGGCCGGCGTTAAGCTTTACCAGTTGCGCCCGGTAAGCATCGAGCTTTGCCTGTTTTCCAAGTTCCAGCTGGGTATCAATATCTTTCTTAAACAACATTAATACCACGGGTTGGGAAATAAACAAGCCTATAGTAACGGCAAGGACTAAACGAAAAATAACGGGCATTACTTTTATACCGCCATTGGTGCGCGACATCGCGGCAATGAGGGTACGGTCTACCGACAAAATAGCGAAACCGAAAAACAGCGCCAGTCCGGCTACTATCATATCGTCGTTTACGATGGTGGAAAAGAAATAACCCCAGGATAATGTGGCAAACATCCAGGTAACCAATACGGAAACGCCGATGATGCGGTAGCGTTCTTTCTCTGTTTTACATTCCTGCAATACATCTGCATCGGCGGCGGCCAGCCACCATAAAAAGCGCGTCATGCCATCAGGGCCCGGTACCACTTCTTCTTCTTTTTTCATTTACTTACTTATTAACTTAACATCAATAGTCAGATGGATAAAAAACTCAGTAGCCGTTTGACGGATACTCAGCTCGTGCCGGTGGGGATACAATAAATTTAGTCTTTCTTTTACATTATTCAAACCAATCCCCATCCCCTCTCTTTCCGGGTCATTTTCCGGGCGGGGATGCACACTGTTATACACATCGAAGAAGATCTGTTCCGGCGTACAGCTGAGGGAAATCACGATACGGGAACGATGCCGCAGGCTGATACCGTGTTTAAACGCATTTTCCACAAAGGGAATCAGCAGCATAGGCGCAATTTCATGCTGGCATTGACTTTCATCTATATTTACTTCTATCAGGATATCGGGAGAAGATAAGACACGCAGGCGCTGCAATGCAATATAATTTTGCAGATAAGCCACTTCCTTATCAAGTGGAATTTTTTCCAGGTGGTTATCATGTAGCATAAACCG
Source organism: Chitinophaga sp. (assembly GCA_039593235.1). Taxonomy (GTDB): domain Bacteria; phylum Bacteroidota; class Bacteroidia; order Chitinophagales; family Chitinophagaceae; genus Chitinophaga. The sequence goes on from JBCNPS010000682.1 coordinate 2,526, forward strand.
CATCATATCGCCCAGTTTCTGGATGCCTTCGCTGGTACGGGCGGCCTCTTCCTGTAAAGCAGTACCATAGAGTGTGTTCAGTGCATTGAATAAGAAGTGCGGATTGATCTGGGAACGGAGGAAATCGAGGTTGGCAGCGGAGTGTCCCAATGCTTTTTTCAGGGTAACCACCGTATTCACCTGTTTCTGGCGACTTTTAAACAACAACCAGCAAACAGGCAGCACAATTCCTACGGAAACGCCGATACCTATAAAAGTAAGTGCCGCAAACCATCCGCCATTGCGGTGTACCAGTGCGCGGCATATCAGCCCCATCATTACGTTACTGGCCAGGATGGTAAAAACAATATCCCTGATTAGCAGCCCTTTATTCCTGTGGCCGTCTTCAAAGTTTGGAAATACCCTGTAACGGAGCACAAAGAACACCATAATTTGTGAAGGGCCGAAGAAAAAGATCAACAGCGCCATGTCTCTCGAATCGGAAAAAGACAGGCAAAACAATACAACAAATATACCGGCGGCCCAGCAGATTTCGGTGAATATCTGCCTGAAAGCCATATCCGCTGCAATCCGCGGATACAGCACGCCCACCAGGGCTTTCCGGATATAATAGTAGGCCACATACAGCACACCCG
>JBCNPS010000683.1:0-3085 GCA_039593235.1 Chitinophaga sp.
TGATGCATTAGAGCCAACTATTGATGCAAGAACTATGGAGATCCACTATACAAAACATCACCAGGCATACATTGACAATTTAACCCCGTTGCTACAAACAGAACATACCGCTGAAACCTTTTGAAAGGGAAGATATTACAGAGCAGGTGAAGGCCAGCGTACTCGGACTGGTAGGGTCCAAACCAGGGAAGTATGTGTATGAGGACTGGGTAGGACCTGTAACCATTAAACTTGCCAATGGCACTAATTATAGCGCAGTGAACGGTGATCTTAAATGTGAGATCAACAATTGTTTTATTCGTAACAACGCTCCCTTCCTGCACCTGACCTATGCGGAAGTGGAGCTGTTGCTGGCCGATGCTTCCGTACGCCTGGGGCTCACACTGGGCGCGGATGCGGCCACGCATTACCGGAGAGGGGTGGAGGCAGCCATGAAACAATTGAGCCTTTACCCCGGCGGGCCGGTAATCCCCGACGCAGAGATATCGGATTTCTTAACGAATAACCCCTTGCAACCGGGTACTGAACTGAAGCAGATCAATAACCAGTTATGGCTGGAATTAATGCTGAATGGTCCCGAGTTGTTCGCCAACTGGCGCAGAACCGGGTATCCCGAACTGGTGGCCACACCCAACAATGAATCCACATCCACTACTATCCCAAGAAGGTTTCAGTATCCACTATCTGAAAAAGAGCAGAACAAGGTAAATGTGCAGGCGGCTATTGACCGTATAGGGGAAGACGACTGGCTGAAAAGAGTATGGTGGGACAAAGAATAAACATCCAAAAACAGGTATAAAAATATTCACTGATGAAAGGATCAACTTATTTATTGCTGGCGTTTTTAACAGGGTGCTGCTTCTTTGTGGCGTGTAAAAAAGACGAGGCAGATACACAGGCGGAAGGCAGGCCGTTTACACCGCGTATATTTAATGAAGTATCGGTGTTCCCTGAAAGCCCTGATAGCGTGAGAGTGATGTCGGTAGGAGAAACACTGCCATTTACCGGGCTGCAATATTCGCCTGGAGGGAAGGCAAAAATTTCCTGGAAAGTAAATGATGCGGAAGTATCCACTGCCGACAGCTTCCTGTTCAAGGCTGCTGAAGGCGGTGCATTCCGCATCCGGCTGGAGGTATCTTACGAGGGATTCACCACCAGCAGGTACCGCGATGTATTTGTAATACCTGATACCTATAAGAAGAAAGACGCCGCTGGTGTAGTGCTGGCTTACCTGAACGATACGGCCGGTTATAAGTATATCGACTGGAGCACCATTACGCACCTGGCTTACAAGGTAGCCACTATCAATGCCGCCGGCCTGGTAGATGTATCAAAGGGAGAAGCTTACCGTAAAGCGGAAGAGCTTACCGGCAGGGCCCATCTTAACGGTGTGCCGGTACTGCTGAGTATCAGCGGCGCACTTTCCGGCGACGGGTGGAGTGTGAGTCAAAGTAACAACTTTGGCGCAGTGATCACCGATGCTGCAAAGAGGGCGGCGCTGGTAAAGTTCATTGCCAGCTATATTGCTGCTAAGAAAATGGATGGCGTGGATATCATGATGACAGATATCAATGCTTCCGCAGCCATCATCAACGATAACATTGCCGCCACCGGCCTGCTGCTGAACGAACTGCGGGCTGCGCTCGGTGCGAACGCTATCATTTCCGTAACCGTTCCCACCAACCAGTATTACAGCCGCTATCCCGATCTCTCGGCGGCCACCTGGCTGAATGTGCATGCTTTTGAAGACGGGCAGCATGTAGGCCCGGGAAAAGTGCCGGGGCAGCCTTCAGGATATAATTACTTTGTAACAGGAGCGCAGCTCTGGAAAGCAAAGTATCCCGCTTCCAAACTGGTGATCGGCATACCCGCATTCGGGCTGAGATATAACCAGCTGGATGCGAACGGGAACAACCTGGGATGGACATCCTATAACTATATTCCCTACAAGGATATCCTGGCGGCGGTACCCACCGCGGCGGATAAAGAATACGCGGATATTTCAAAAGGCGTATATTTCAACGGGCTGCCGCTGGTTACACAGAAGGCTACCTACCTGAAGCAGAACGGTTTCCTCGGCGCATATATCTGGACAGGCGACTATGATGTAAAAGGCGCTAATTCTTTAACCGCCACCATCTTCAATTTATTAAAATGAGTATACTGCAACGCATCTTCTTCTTTCTTTTCATTATCACCTTTACCACGCAGGTAAAAGCACAGTTCAAAGTAGTAGGCTATATCCGCGCTACCGGTGATATTGTATCAGACCTGCAGAAAGTGGACCTGGATAAGGTGACTCATTTGAATATAGCATTCATCAACCCCGATACTACCGGTATCTTCCACGCATTTCCTGCACTGGATACGGTGATAAGTATGGCGCATGCCAGGAAGGTGAAAGTGCTGATGTCGTGCGGCGGCGGCAGCCGCCATGTTTACTATGCAAAGCTGTTATCTGATGAATGGCGGCAAACCATAGTTGACCGCTTCATTGCATTTGTAGACCGCTACCATCTGGACGGTATAGATGTGGATATTGAAGGAGATGATATAGACAGTAACTATGAAAACTTCGTGGTGGCGCTGAAAGCGCCGCTACGAAGCCGGGGCAAGCTGCTTACCGCCGCCCTGGCGTATTACACCCGTAACAGGATTTCCGATAAAGCCCTGCAGCAGTTTGATTTCATCAACATGATGGCGTATGATAAAACAGGCCCCTGGCGGTTAACCGATCCTACCCAGCATGCACCGGTATCGTATGCAGTGGATCACCTGGATTACTGGAGTCATGAAAGAAAAGTACCGAAAGAAGAACTGGTGGTAGGGCTGCCGTTTTACGGGTATGGCTTTGGATCGTTGCCGGATACCAATAACATTTTCCGGTCTATGTCGTACCGCGATATCATTGCCCGGTTCCCGGGAGCTGAAAAGCATGATGAAGTGAAGTTTCCCGGCAACGGTGGTACGATTTATTATAACGGGAAACCCACCATCCGGGCAAAAACGGCGCTGGCACTGCAAAGGGGCGGCGGCGTGATGATCTGGCATTTGTTGGGCGACAGCACCGGCACTTATTCTTTGC
>JBCNPS010000684.1:0-3082 GCA_039593235.1 Chitinophaga sp.
TACCCCTCAAAAACCAACCCCACATTACTCCCCTGCTTTCTCCTCCCAGTGATCCGTTCTGAACGGCAGCGCCGGAAATCCTTTCCCATTTTCCAGGTTGGTAACCGGGTAATTGAAAAAGGCGTACCTCACGGCCACCGGGCGTTTTACCTTTGCGGCATGCAGCACCATCGTTTCCCCGGAAATGGTAGCTGCCGCAGGATAAAATTGCTGATCGCTGCCTGCCAGCATAAAAAAGGCAGGGGGCTGCCCGTTATTTGTTTTCAAGCCACCCGCCAGGCTTTGAGGGTCAAAGTACACCACTGCCTTGTTTTTTTCAAAACTTACATGATGAAACGCCGGGCCTTTGTAATCCACCTGCAGCTGGCCATAGGTCCGGTTCAGGGCGGTAACCGCCAACCGGTGCCCGATGGGTTTCTTATTTTTCGGATGCAGGTCTTTCGCTTCGCCCACATCCATGGTTACTACCATGGCCGTATTATTCAGCGCAGCCACCTTTTCCTGTGCTTCCCGGAAAAAGGCGTCGAATGCCAGATCGGGATTTTCTTTCTCGTGGAAGTATGGCGCTATCTGCACATAGTAAAAAGGCAACTCCCCCTGGGCAAACTGTGTTCTCCAGCTTTTGATCAGGGTTTGGGTGAGGTGAGTGTAGCTATCCCGCTCCATGTGGTTAGCCTCTCCCTGGTACCAGCAAAACCCGCGGATGGACAAATGCCTGAACGGGTGGATCATGGCGTTGTATAACAGATACGGGCGCATTACCTTTTCAAAGGAAAAGCCTGCATTGATCTTTTCCGCCGACTTCGGGCTGCGGAGATAAGGCTGCAGGTATACCGAATCCAGCAGGGGATCTGAAGCCAGTACATTGCGGGGCACATAGGCCTGCGCACCCGAAGCGCCTATACCGGTAAAAATGATGCCAACCGGCACCTGCAATTTTTCGAAGAGTTCTTTCCCGAAGTAATAGGCCACGGCGCTGAAATCTTTTACTGTTTGCGGATTACAGCCTTTCCATCTCCCGCTGATAGTATCAATAGGTTCATTACTGAAATTTAAGCCGGCATTGAACAGGCGGACATCCGGTAACGCCGACAGCGGGAGTTCACGTTCCCGGTTCAGTTCTTCTTTCATGGAAAACTGCATGTTACTCTGCCCGCTGCATAGCCAAACTTCGCCAATCAACAGGTGATCCAATACCACGCTGGTTCCCCCGCTGCTAACCGTAAGCCGGTAGCTGCTGAAATCGCCGGGCTTTACCGCCGGCACATCCAGTATGGCCATGAATTGATCACTGCTGTCGGCTTTTACTTCTACGGTGCGGTTGTTCCAACTGCCGGTAACCGCCACCATGCTGCCTGCATTGGCCCGGCCCCATACTTTGAAAGGTTTGTTTTGCTGGATCACCATACTATCCTGCAACACGCTTGCCAGCTGAACGGGCTGCCGCTGTGCCACGGCAACGCGGCACAGTATGAACAGCAGGTAACATAAAATACTATATCTCTTTATAAACATAATTTCTTTTCTAAAAAACAAAACAGATCAATACCCGGTATTCTGTTTGAGCAACCCGTTACTGAGTTGTATTTCACGCAGGGGAATAGGCAGGTGATTATTGGTGCCTTCTACATAACCGGACAATGTAGCGGCGGCCTTGCCCGTTCTTACCAGTTCATTGAACCGCAGGTGTTCACCCAGGGCCGATTCCACGCGCATTTCATGATAAATGTTATCCAGCGTAACGGTGGTCAGATCCGGCAGCACTGTTAAATCGGTGTTGCCACCGCTTTTACGGGCGCGTTGGCGTACGCTGTTCACCAGCTCCAGCGCCCTGCCTACGTTGCCGTTATGAACCGCTGCTTCCGCCGTCCACAGCATTACAACGGCCAAACGGAAGATCCGCTCATTGGTGGGGCCATCGCCCACGCTGCCACCGGCATTGAAAGGAATTTCATTCGGAGGCAGCCAGTAGCGTTTGTTGTAGTATCCCGTTTGACTGGAAGTAGTATTAGCCACAGAGCCATCCGGCAATACGTCGTTGTTGGCAATTACCGTGGCTTTCAGCCTGGGATCGCCCTGCTCGTAGGTTTTCACCAGGTCCGGCGATGGTACCACGAAACCATAGCCCCATGTATTTCTTGCGTTGATCCAGAGATTAATGTTGGAGCCCACTCCCTTGCCGGGAATGTTAGCCATATTGATCTCGAAGATGGACCCCGTGCCGAACTCGCCTGCAGTAGTGAATATTTTTGCATAATCCGGGGCCAGGGTGTATTCTCTCGACTGGATTATTTCTTCCCCGAGACGTTGTGCATCGGTCCACTTTTTCTGCCACAGGTATGCGTACATCAGCAATGTTTTAGCGGCGCCGGAAGTAGCTTTACCATTTTTATCCGCCGCCAGCTGCGATTGCTTTGGCAGCACCTGCATGGCGCTGTCGGCATCCTTTTCAATCTGCGCCCATACCTGCGCTTCGGGTACCTGGGGCTGGTTATATTCGCCTGTTTCCAGTGGTACGGTAACCAGCGGTACATTGCCAAACAGCTGTACCAGTTGCAGGTAAAAATAAGCCCGCCAGAAGCGCGCCTGCGCCAGGATATTTTCTTTGTCCGCTTCGTTCATTGCTATAGCCGGCACTTTATCCAACACTAAGTTGGCCAGGTATACGCCATGATAATTATATTGCCACGCATCCTGTACATAGCTGTTATCCGGCTTGGCGGTGAACAGTTTCAGTTGTTGTATTTCCGCTACATCGGAGGCGCCGCCGCCACCTTTCTCCGCATCGTCGGACATTACATCGCCTACTACGATGCGGGTTTCCAATGCGAAAAAGTTTTGCGGCCGCGCAGCAGCATATACTGCGTTCACGGCAGCTTCTGCATCTGCCGCCGTTTTATAATAGGTAGCTGTAGAAAGATGCGCCGTAGGATCTTCCTCCAGGAATTTGGAACATCCTGCAAGACTTCCCGCAGCGATGATCAGTAACAGTATGATCTCGGCATCGCGTTCGACGGTGATGGTGATCGCGTGCTGATGGCTGACGACCAGGGCAACCCGGTGGACGGCGATGACCTGCTGT
>JBCNPS010000685.1:0-3081 GCA_039593235.1 Chitinophaga sp.
TCAGGTGTGCGTTCAAAGTAGGGCCGTGATAACAACAGGTTTTTCAGGTATATCATTTGTTGTGCGCCGGGTGCATTGATGGCATCGGTCCAAACATCCGTTACACCATAGCTGCCTTTTTTATCTGCAGCGGCATGCATTTGCATCACGGCATTGTTACCGTAGGTATAACCGGCAGCGCCTGCAAACACCGACCAGTAACCATAGCGTCGCACATCTTTATCACTCCACCGGGTTTCCAGGGAATCGTGCAGTCCCTGTGGGATCCCTTCATATGACGGCTCCCCGTCAAGCGTAGGTTTAATGGGCATTTGCCGGTAATCGGCTTCCACGTATTTCCAGTTGTCTTCCCCGTAATGCAGCTCACCGGCACTGGTGTCCTGGTCATAACGGCGATGCCCGGACTGCATCATATTGAACTGCAGCCAGGAAGCCTGGTGAAACCATTGGGACGACTGCGTGCGGCCGCGTGGATGGAAGGTTAGCAGGTGACCGGGATCCTTTGTATGTAATGTAGCTCCGACAATATTCCATACTGCAGTGCCATCGCTGCCTTTAATATCGCCGCCATTCATCCAGATGATGTTGGGTTTGTGCTTATACCTGGCGGCCAGCCAATCAGCGTATATACGTGCCTGTTGTTCACTCACCAGGCCGGCTTTTACATTGGAACCCCACACCGGCACCAGCGCCATGTACAGGCCTTTCTCTGCTGCTTTGTCTATGATATAGTCCACGTGGTCCCAGAAATCATATTGTGTGGCATCAGTAAATGAGTTGCCCGCAGTGGTACGCAGGGTAGCTACATTCTTATTCACCAGGGCAGAGTCCCCGTAAGCGTTCACCTGTTCTAGGCTGTGTATCACCATTACCTGTATCACATTGAATCCTTTGCTACGGCGGTCTTCCAGGTACTTCTCCGCATCTTCCCTGTTTAATTTATTAAACAACAGCCAGCCGGTATCGCCCAGCCAGAAAAAGGGCGCATTACCGCCGGTAGTAAAATACCTGCCATTGGAGGAAATGCCTAATTTGGTGATACGTCCTGTTTGTGCGGGTACAGCATTAGTAACAGCCAATAACGTGATAAGAAATATGATATAGATCTTTTGCATGCATCCAGTTTATTTATTACTTACCCATATTACTACCGGCCCTTTCTCCGGGCTGGCGAGGCTAACGGGCCTACCTCCTCTGATGATTTCTTTTTTTAGCAGATGCCCGTTTTCCGGGTTGATCCGGTAAATATGCCACGCGCCTTTGCCCGGATCGAGTTGCACTACTCCGGTGGCATAAATAATATAGCTATTACCGTTACCCAGTGCCCATTGTCCTTTGGGGCTGCCAGGTAGTTCTACCGGTTGCATCGTAGCTGCAGCTTCCAGGAAGCCATCAGCGGCAATTGCAGGAATGCCTGCAAGGGAACCACCGGCCATGAAAGCCGCCCAGGAAAATTCATCATAAGCACTGCCGGCATAGGTCACTGCTTTGCCGGGATACTGGCGGCGGTATTCACTCACCGCCCTGTATACCTGTTCAAAGCTGCTCTTCTTTGGTTTCAGCAGGCGTGCATGCTGCCGGGGTGCAAGACTCTGCCCGCCTTTGGGGGCGTACAAACTGCCATCCGCCTGGTAATGCCACTGTCGTATATCTATCACCGTTATAGCTTTGGAGCGTACCGGGTCTGCGAGTATGGCATCCTGTACATCCCTGGTGGTACTAAGGCCAATAAGCGCTTTCTTACCGGTTTCCTTTTCCCATTCCAGGATGGTATCTATCCAAAATTCCACAAAAGATACAGGGCCGGTAAACTCAGCGCCTATATACTGGATCACGCCATTGTTATCCGCGAAATTGTTGAGGCATTTGCGGATATAGGCGGTATGCAGCTTTCTTCGTACCGGGTCTGTAATATCATAGAATTGCGCTGCCATAAAAATGCGCTTATCCCCTGCGTAAGGCGGAGGCTCAGGGAACCCTGTATGATTGATATTATTGGCGGAACGCCAGGGGAAATCAGCCCAATGTGCGCCGGCTTCAATGATATTATGCTGGAAATAATCCTGGTGAATAAGCACCAGTCCCTTTTTATCTGCCAGGTCGGCAAATTGTTTAAGACGCATCCAGTACCAGTCGTTGTAGCTGCTGAGATCATAGCGGCTAAGGCCATCCCAGGCGGTTCCCTGCCCGCTGCGTGCAAAAGGAAGTTCATAGAAAGGCGGCCACACTTCTCCATCCATACGGCGGATGCGCTCATGATCATCGCGGCGGCGATCGTACCAGAGGCCATAGTTATGTTCCAGCGAAACAATGTGTTCGCCGGCCATCCATGCAGCCACTTCCTCCAGGTCATCCGTCAGCCCCTTACCAATACGGCCGGGAACAAACCGGGTGATGGCGGGCATGGCTTCCCTGATGCCATCGGGCCTTACATTACCGCGCCACCAGGGCACTTCGTAATGCCTGCCGGTTAATACGGTATTGCCGCGTACCAGCCAGCCATTGCTCACACGCATGGGCGATGCAGTGGCGCCCGCCACCGGTTTCGTATAACCGGCGCCGTTAAATATTTTAACACCGGTGGTTTTTACCGGGATAGGATTCCGTTGTGCCGACTGATCTATCCATTCGGGTAAGGTAAGTGCAGGCTGCACCGACCTGGCTGTTAGTTCCGCGGCCTGCTCCGCCGCGGGACTGCTGGAGGCTTCAGATTCCACCGGCAGCAGCTGCGCCCGTTTTAATACGTTATCGCCTATACGCTCTGCCAATTGTGCATAGTATAAGCTTCTGGGGTTGATATGTTCATTGGAAGATTCCCAATAGCCGTTGCCGGCAAACTGCGCCCACGAGCCAAAGGCCCAGTTATTGGCAGTTGGCGGGCGGTGGCAGTCGATCCGTGCGGCGCTGCATTGCCATAGCACGCTGTTGGCAGCGCTCCAGCCGGCGCCCTGGGCATCCTGCCCCAGGTTACCGAAACGGATGGCCTGCCCATCTACATTCACAATATCAAACAATACACCGGAGGCCCAGCTGTCGATGGCGCCGCTGAAACTCAAAGGCAGATGTGCTTCACATTGCACA
>JBCNPS010000686.1:0-3068 GCA_039593235.1 Chitinophaga sp.
TGCCTGCATATAGGCGTCGTCGTTATAAAAAGCAGTGTCGCCGGCGCCCTGCTCCACCCACACGGTTACCGACATTTGCTGCAGTTGCTTTACTACTTCAGGGACGAGGGATACCCTGGTTTCGCCGTTTTTTTCTTTTAAAATTCCTGCAATCATCTGGTGGAAATTTATAATGGAATTTAAGAAAAAACGGTAACAAAGAAACTATTTTTCTCTTTAATTTTTCTCCAGAGATGCGGCCAAAGCGGCGGCATGTTGCAGTAAAGCCGGGATGGCTACGCCTTGCAGGTAATTCCCCGTGATATGGATACCGGGATATTTTTTTTCAAAGCCGGTTACTGCATTCCGCAACTTAACATGACCTACATTCAATTGCGGGATCGCTTTATTCCAGGTGCTGAACTGCTGCATTACCGGTGGGGCCGAGAGATGCAGTAAAGCCATTATTTCAGCCACCACCTTTTGTTGCAGGGTGGCCTGATCCATTTGATCGAACAAAGCTTCCTGCCTGGCTCCTCCAAGGAATACGGTGAACAGGATCTTACCCGCAGGCGCTTTACCGGGAAAAATAGCGGTGTTGCAAATGGCGCCGAGGAAATGCATATGCTCTGCATTCGGCACCAGGAAGCCGAAGCCATCCAGCGGCTGTGGTAAGGCGGAGGCATCAAAGCCCAGGTGCAGCACCGCCATGCGGGGATAATGCACGTTGTTCAGTAAAGCAGCTGCCTGTGCATCGAGGTGGGTAATGGTTTCCGCTGTGCTGTAAGCAGGCGTGGCCAGTATAATTTTTTCCGCAGTATAACTTCCGGCAGTACCGTTTTCCGTTACGCTGACCCTGTATCCGTTATCAGCGGCAGTGATATCCGTTACCTTACAGTTAAAGCGTACCGGCGTAGTGAGCAATTGCTGTAAGCGGTTTGTGAGCAACTGGTTGCCGCCTTTAAAACTGATAATTTTCCGGCCGCCCATGGCGCCTTTATCTTTCATCAGCCCTTTGGTTACGCTGCCGTATTCCCGCTCCCACCGCGGCAATGCGGGCAGTACTTCCGCAATGCTCATCAGGTCGGGATTACCGGCGTAAATGCCCGACAACACCGGGTCGAACACATATTCTGCAATCTCTTTATTAAATCTTCTTGTTACAAAATCACTAACGGTTTCTTCCCCTGTTGCAGGCGCCGGTTTACGGAAGCGCTCTGTAAACAGCCGCCATTTACTGCTGCGGCTCAGGTAAGGGGAACCCATGATCTTAAAGGGATGTGGAGAAACAGCGTGCAATTGGTTACGCCTTACCAGGAACCGGTTTTTGCTGGCAGCTGTTGCCTGCAGGATTTCCTTGTCCAGCCCCAGTTCCGAAAAGTATTGCAGCAATTCAGGAGATGCTGCAATGGTATTGGCGCCTGCGTCCAGTTCAAAACCATCTTCCCGTATCGATTTCATTACACCACCGGTGTGATCCGAAACCTCCAGTACCTGGTAAGGTACCTGCAGTTTCTGTAATTCATACGCAATACTGAGCCCGGACAGGCCGGCGCCAACAATCAATACGGGTTGAACGGACATATGGCAAAATTTAAACAGCTTCAGTGGCAATGATCTGTGTGCAGTATTTCACTACTGCTTTTACCCATAACGGGTGAATATTCAGACATGGAATCATGGTAAAAGATTCTCCGCCGCTATTAAGGAAAGCATGTTTTCCTTCCACAGCTATCTCCTCCAGGGTTTCCAGGCAATCCGACACAAACGCCGGGCACACGATCAGCAACCTCTTTTTCCCTTCGGCAGGCAACGTTTCCAGCAAACCAGCCGTATAAGGTTTCAGCCATTCTTCACGGCCCAGCCTCGACTGGAAGGAGATGCCCCATTTTTCGCGCGGCAGTCCCAGCTTTTCTGCTACCAGCTCGGTAGTAACAGTGATCTGGTGACGATAGCAAAATTGATGGGCAGGCGATTTCACATGACAGCAGTCGTTCACTTTCATACAGTGCGCACCGGTAGGATCTGCCTTACGCATATGCCTTTCCGGTAAACCATGATAACTGAATAATACGTAATCATAGTCCTGCTGCAAATATGGACGCATGCTTTCAGTAAGTGCATTGATATAATCCGGTTCATCGTAGAACGGAGGCACTACCGACAGCTTGAATTTATATTTTTTCTTTTTATAGATTTCCTGCGCATACTCCACGGCTGTTTCGTAGGAAGACATAGCGTAATGAGGATACAGGGGCAGCAGCACTACTTCCTTCAGATCAGGATTCTGTTTAAGAAGATTATCATATGCTACCTGAGGATGCGGATTACCATAGCGCATGGCTATTTCCACCGGTATCTCCATATCGTTCTGCACAGCCATCTGCAGTTGTTTCGTTAATGCTACCAATGGCGATCCTTCTTCCCACCAGATAGATTCATAAGCCCGGGCAGATTGTTCCGCACGCTTTGGTACAATGATCCCTTCGATTAAGATCTTACGGAATAACCACGGATAGTCAATTACACGCTTATCCATCAGGAACTCATTCAGATAACGCTTAACATCCGGCACAGCGGTGGAATCAGGCGATCCAAGGTTCATTAATACTATTCCTACATCAGATTTAGACACCATCTCTTTTAAATTGGTGCAAAAGTAAGCAAAAAGCCGAAAGCGAAAAGCCTTGCAGGTGATGCAATAACTGTCATTCTTTTGTAAAGGCAAAAACTGATAAAAATCATTTTTTCGTCGTAATGATTACCAGTAGTAGAAATGACACACTAATGACAGCTAACCCCTTTTGTTTGGGGCGTATGAAAGTACTTTTGCAACCGGAAGCTTATACAAGAACATGCAGGTCAGTCATTCAAAAGAAATAGCAAATTTTCATATTGTTGGGATCAACTATAAGAAAACAGACGCTGCTATCAGGGGATTATACGCCATCAATCCGGCTCAGTATCAACAACTCCTGGAGCATGCCAGGGTTGTGCAATTAGACGATCTATTTGTACTCTCTACATGTAACAGGACAGAAGTTTACGGATTTGCAGCAGACCCCGGGCAGTTGATAGATTTGCTTTGC
>JBCNPS010000687.1:0-3066 GCA_039593235.1 Chitinophaga sp.
TCCGAGGAAATGGCCAGGTCGGACACGCGGACCAGTTCTTCAGGCTGCCACCTTTTTTGTTTTCGCAGGTGGTCGTACGCAAGATTGGTGGCTATCCTGAATACCCATGTTTTCAGGGACGAGTCCCCGTTAAAAGTTGATATCCTGCTGAACGCCCTGATAAAGGTATCATGCGTGAGATCATCTACATCATTTCTGTCGGTCAGCAAACGATACAGGTAAGACTTCAGCTGGCTTTGAAATTCAGCAAACAATGTTTGAAACGCATTGATATCGCCGGAAATGGCTGATTGGAGGATGTTTTCTCTTTCCATTCAATTCATTAATAAATAAAAACGCGGGGTCGTGCGACCCGGGATGGATTTTTATTACAGCCCTCCGTAAGAGGGCTGTAACCGCTAATCTACTATAAAGTATGCTATAAAATGTTCAGTTTACCGCAATCCACATCAACAACATGACTGTTGAAAGCGATGCCTGTTTCGGAAGCCAGGAAAGCCGCTGTTTCACCCACCTGTTTTAATGTGGGACTTGTTTTCAGGATATCGAGGGCCTTATATTGCGCCACCAGTTGTTCCACCGGTATTCCATATTGCTGCGCGGCGGTTTCAATCCATCCGGAAATCCTTTTGGTTTCCATGATGGCGCCCGGGCAAATACAGGTTACCTTGATGCCGTTTTGTCCCCATTCGGCGGCCATTACCCGTGTAAGCCCTTCAATGGCGGCGCTGGCAGCTGTTATGCCGGCTACATTGGAGAGCTTGGACCTGGATAATGCAGCAGAGAGCAGCAGGATGGTTCCTTCAGAGCGGGCTTGCATCATATACCTGGCTGCCACCCTTGAAGTAAGGAACTGCGACCCGCAGATCTTCAGGACCGGGGCCATAAATTGATCAAAAGTAGCTTCCGTTGTGGGCGGGCGTCCACCCATCTCATTATAATCGGCCCCGATACCATTGAATACCACATCCAGCCTGTGATCGTTTGCAACTACCTTTTTCAGGAAGTCGTCAATGGCTGTTTCATCCAAGGCGTCCACTTTGGCGGCTTCCGCAGACCCGCCGGCGGACCTGATTTCCTTTGCCAACCGGTTTACGGCATCCGGGTTCCGGGCGGTAACATACACCTTTGCCCCGTGTTGGGAAAACGACCGGGCTACTGCTCCTGCAATTTCGCCGGATGCAGCAAATACGACGGCTACTTTGTCTTTCAGATCTTTCATATTGTTCAATTTATCTTTTGACGATCCGGCCGGGTAAAACGATCGGGAATTGAGAAAATAATTATGGGAGTTGGCCGGAACGTCCATCCGGCGTGATTTGCCGAATGATCCTTACAGGAGTATCGTATTTACATCTTCTGTTAGCGGAACCGCATCGCTTACATTGAATATTCAGTTGTGGCACAGCGTGAAGCAGCCCTATGTTACTTTTGAGAACCTTACCAAAGGCACTTACCTGCGCTTTACCACCTTCCCGGGAGAGAGTACTTACAGAACTGAATCTGTTACTTTGCAGGCGGGTGACCAGTACCGGTTAACAGCGCATATTTTACCCAATCCCAGCGATCCCAATGATGATACGGACGAAGATGTGCTGGCGACTTTAAACTGGTAGGTTCTTATTGATGGCCGCTTAAGTGGCATCGTGACGGTATCATGGTGTATGGATACTCAGGGGATAACCCATATATAACCTATATGTAAGCCTGATTTTCGCCATAGATAAGCTATATCTATAAGATCTGGTTTATCTGTGTTTCTTCACCATTTAATTGATTAATGTAATTGGAATTTAACAGGCGCGGGACTGCACGAAATACCGCAACAAGCCACAGATAACCTGGTATCTGTGGCTTGTTGCCCTAAGTGGTAGTGTTTATGATCTTAAAAACCATACATACCACCCGAAACGGAAAGTATGTTTATTTCACAGAAAGGCATTAGTCATACCGCCATCTGCCAGGATATCGGCGCCTACGATGAAGGATGAATCGTCGGAAGCTAAAAATACCGCTGTTTTCCCGATCTCAGCCGGAGTGCCTTGCCTGCCAAGCGGTGTAAGATCTATATAAGTTTGCTTCACGTGGTCCACTACCTCCTCCGGTACCATCTTTCCAAAAACCGGTGTATCAATTGAGCCGGGCGAAATTGTATTTACCCTTATTCTCCTTGATAATAAATCGAGCGATAAGCCCCTGGCCAACGAAATAACGGCCGCTTTTGCAGCGGCATATATTGTTGCCCCGGGTGCAGCCCGGTACGCGGCGTTGGACCCGATCAGTATAATGGAAGCGCCGTCATTTAAATAGGGAAGTGATTTTTTTACAGTGAAATAGGCGCTTTTTAAATTCAGGTCCATATAGCGGTCGTAACCTTCTTCCGTTACATCGGTTATCGCCATCAGGGGAACCCCATCCACAACGCCGCCTGCATTTACTACCAATACGTCTATCTTCCCGAACTTATCAGCTGTAGTTCTGAACAGGTTGTCGAGGTCATCATG
This sequence comes from Chitinophaga sp., assembly GCA_039593235.1. Classification (GTDB taxonomy): domain Bacteria; phylum Bacteroidota; class Bacteroidia; order Chitinophagales; family Chitinophagaceae; genus Chitinophaga. Next base: position 2,505 of record JBCNPS010000687.1, read on the forward strand.
ATTTGTTACATCTCCTTTTACGCCTATAAAACTACCACCGAGGGTTTCCACAGTATTGTTCAACGTAGCCTCATTTCTCCCGGCGATGGCGCCGGTTGCGCCTTCGTTTTTAAATGCTTCAGCAATGCCCAGCCCTATACCGCTGTTGCCGCCTGTAATTACGGCAACCTTGTTTTTTAGTTTACTCATTTTTCTGTTGTTTAAAATTTGAATAACAAAGGTAGAACCGGGAAGTTATTTTTAGTAACTTAGTGCTCAAAAATAACAGTAACATCCGTGTAACAAAGTAACATTATGGGGTGCAAAATAGAAGAGTTCCAACAGGAGCAAAAAAAGAGAATGAGAGCTGTCCAGGATTCAATGGACGTGCTGAACGGGAAGTGGAAGATTGCTATTATTACGTCTATTTGCTGTTACGGTAAAAGGCGATTTTCCGATATGCTGAATGATGTGGACGGTATTTCCAACAGGATGTTAAGCAAAGAATTAAAGGAATTGGAAATAAACCAGTTGATAAAACGAACCGTTTTAGATACACAGCCCATAACGGTTCAATATGAAC
>JBCNPS010000688.1:0-3055 GCA_039593235.1 Chitinophaga sp.
GCGCAGCACCGCGTCGGACGGATTGGGCGTGAACACGCCCATCAGTTCCAGTTGGCGGAGCACGGCCGTGCCGTAGAAGGTGCTGGATGCGCCGATGCGCGGGATCATACACTACCCACTGTCCGTTGTTACTGATCAGTTTAGTGCCAATGCTTTGCCAACTGTCGTAAACACTGTGATCCAGCGGCTTTTTTGCAGGTTGTTGTGCATAGGTAAAAAGGGAGGAGCCCAGGAGGGATACCCCTAATAAAACTTTTCTCATAAGCGCTAAAATAATGATTACGGCGCTCAAGTTACAAATAAATGAGGATGAGCGGGGGCATTACGATGCTGTTTTGCCCTTTGCCACACGCAGCATTTGAAGTCCAACAGAAAGAATGATACAACCCAGTCCCACGTAAAATGCGTTATTCAGCAACTTATTTTCATGGAACAGCACAAATGCCATCACAATGCTGTAAACCGGTTCCAGGTTGAAGCAAAGGTTCACCGTAAAAGGGGAGATCTTTTTTAACGCGCTCATACTCAGCAGGTACATCAGCACGGTGCAGAACCAGGCCAGCACCAGCAGGTAAATGATATCCATGGAGGAGGGCAGGAGGGAAGGAACGGGGAACAGGTAAAGGTATAACGGCATGGCTATGCTGAGTACAATGAAACCTGTGGACAGTTCATAGAAGGTGATGGTGTAGGTATCAAAACGTTTGATCAGCCGTTTGTTGAATACGGTGAACAATGCGGCAAACATCGCGGAAATAATGCCAAGGATAATGCCGGTGCGGTATTGCGTGTCGAAATGGAAAATGAGCAGGATGCCCAGCAGGGTGAGCATGCTCAGTAACATTTCGGCTACATCAAAACGGCGCCTGTTGATGAGCGGGTCAAATATGGCGGTGAACAGGCTGGTGAGTGAAAAGCAGATCACCCCGATAGATACATTGGAATATTTGATACTGCCGTAAAAGAAAAGCCAGTGCAGTGCTACTATCACACCGGTGCCGCCAATGGGCAGGATATCTTTCCAGGGAAGTTTTTTGAAGGTGCCCTGGATGCGGAATAAAACGTATAAAGTAACGGAGGTGATCAGTAACCGGTACCATACCAGTAGTCCCTCGTTGAGGGAGATCAGTTTACCCAATATCCCTGTAAATCCAGCCAGGAACACCGAAAGGTGCAGCTGGAGAAATGCTTTTTTCATGGTCCGTTAAATGTATTTAGGGACCTGTTCATTTTATAAATGAACGGGTCCCTAAATGCTATGCAATTGTAATGATGCTATTAATTCTGCAACCTTCTTTTATAGTTGCGGAAGAGGCTTTGCCATTGAATTTTGAGTACGCCGAGTATGCCTTCTTTTACGATGCCTTTACTCATTTTTGAGTATCCTTCTTTCCGGTCCTTAAAGGTAATAGGTACTTCTTTTATTTTGAAGCCGAGCTTCCAGGCGGTGAATTTCATTTCAATCTGGAAGGCATAGCCCACAAACTGTATCTGGTCGAGGTTAATGGATTCCAATACCGTATTGCTGTAACATACAAACCCGGCGGTGGGATCTTTTACCGGCATCCAGGTGATCATGCCTACATAAATGGAGGCGCCGTATGAAAGTACAGCCCGGTCCCAGGGCCAGTTTTCGGTTTTACCGCCTTTTACATAGCGGGAACCCACAGAAACATCTGCTCCTTCTTTGGCGCAGGCATCATACAAACGGGGAAGATCTTTCGGGTTATGCGAAAAATCCGCGTCCATTTCAATGATGTACCGGTAGCCCCTGGCCAGCGCCCATTTGAAACCATGGATATAAGCCGTGCCCAAACCCTGTTTGCCGGATCTTTCTTCCAGGAACAATTCGGCGGGATGTTGCTGTTGAAGCGATTTTACAATAGCGCCGGTGCCGTCGGGCGATCCGTCATCCACAATAAGAACATGAAAATCCTGCTGTAAGGAAAATACAGCGTCAATGATGTTCCGGATGTTATCCTTTTCATTGTACGTAGGAATGATGACAAGCTTTTCCAATTCAGCAGATGATATTTTTGGACTGCGAAAATAATTCAATTCCGGCGCAAGATATGATGTTCCCCGATAACATTACATTTTTTTTAACATCATATTATGGAAGATCTCAGTCAGTTTTTGTTTGGTATTGAGTGGGAAGTCCGCTTTCATCATCCAGTCGTAGTACTGCGGCTCAGCCTTTAGCACTTCCCTCACGGAGCGGCCTTTGTATTTCCCAAAGTTAAACACTTCCTGGCCGCCCTGCATCACGAGGCGGCGTGCAAAGTCGATATAATCTTCTTCTTTTGTGAAATCGGCCAGTGAGTCAATATCCTGTTGCAGCTGTTCATAGCGGCCCAGCTGGGCTTCCAGAATCTCGTAGGTGGCCAGTGCATCTGCTTCGGCGCTGTGCGCGTTTTCCAGCTGTTTATCGCAGTAAAACTTGTAAGCGGCGCCGAGAGTACGTTTTTCCATCAGGTGGAAGATGCGCTGTACATCCACAAATTTGCGTTTAGACACGTCAAATTCAATATCTGCCCGCAGAAATTCCTCTACCAGTAAGGGAATGTCAAAGCGGTTGGAGTTATACCCGGCCAGGTCGCAGTTTTCCATGAACTGTTTCAGTTCATGCGCCGCCTGTTTAAAGGAAGGTGCGTCTTTTACATCCTCGTCCTTAATACCATGAATTGCTGTAGATCCGGCGGGGATCGGCATTCCGGGGTTAATGCGTTTCACTTTCGACTGTGTGGTTTTATCCGGAAACACTTTAATGATAGCAATTTCAATGATACGATCCGAAGCCACGTTGGTTCCGGTGGTTTCAAGATCGATTACGGCCAGCGGCCTTTTGAGGAGCAAAGAAGGCATTATGAATAATTTATAATTTTGTTTAATGTGTTTTATTTGTCAGACGGCAATAATGCTTTCAGTTTGCTAAAATCGAGGCCATCGTAAGTACCGGAGCTCATCAGCAGCAGGTTGGTATCCTGGTATTGCTGCGCTTCCAGGAATGTTTCCAGTGTTTCCCGGTTGTGGAAAACGTGGAGATCATTACGGC
>JBCNPS010000689.1:0-3049 GCA_039593235.1 Chitinophaga sp.
CCAGGCGAAGTGAATGCGTTTGTTTTCCACCGCCCCGTTGCAGGATCTTCAGGCCGCCTTTGGCAGTTTTCAGATCCAGTACCGGGAAATTCAGGGGCGTAGCCCAAACTTTGCGGTAGTTTTCGCTCAGTAATTTTTTATGAAAATTGGAGACGTGGATGTATTGGGTATCAGCAGCCACTTTGATATCCGGCGGCAACGACGCCGGCGGATGATAAGCAAGCGCCTGTTGCGGGATATCCTGGAGGCGGAACAGCGTGTTGGTGAACACCGGTTGGGCGCCGTTGTCTGCAACATAATATTGCACCCGCACGGTACTGTCGGACATCAGTTCAATAGTGCTGAACCCGTTGGCAGTACTGGCGAACAATGATTTCGGACCTTTCTTTACCCGGTTGTTTTTTGCGCCGCTGCCGCTTACCACGTAGGCGTTCTGATTATCTTTTATAAGCTGTAGCGTATGATCATGACCGGAAACAAATACCACGGGGCCATGCGGCTTCAGGGCTGTTTCCACACCTTTGATCATTTGCTGGTATTTAGGGTTCGGAATATCTTCCGGGGTGCCGAAAACGCCACGGGCAATAGGATAGATAGAGCCTATTACCGGCAGCGGTACAAACAGCGCCGGGCGCAGGTCTGTAAGCGGGAAAATATGTTGCTTGATGGTATAATACCCGCCGTGGATACCATAGCTGCGGAAAGGGTGATGGGTAGCAAATATGATCAGCTTGTTGCGGTTCATGGCTACTATTTCCGACAGCCTGTTGAGCACTTCGTCGTTGTCTTTACAGTCGCACGACGATTCAATGCCCGGTTTCTGATAAGGGAACACCCACCACTCACTGTCCATGATGATGAGGGTAATGTTATCGGAGATCTTTACTTCCGTGGGGCCCGGGCAGCCTTCTTTCGGTTCAAAGTGAACATTATCCAGGTGCTGGGAATCCACGTATTGCTGTTGGTTACGGATAATGTCCCAGCCATCGGGTTTGCTTTTGTCCCAGTCGTGGTTACCGGGAATAATATATCCCTGCGCATTGGTGCCGCGTACCAGGTTGATCTGGTAATCGATGATCTCCTTTGCTATGGGAAAATTCCTGCTGGCGGAGTCGGGTAACCCTCTCGGGTATACGTTATCGCCCAGGAACAGGATGGTGTTGCGGTTGTCTTGCAGGTCGAAGGTGCTGCGCACGGCGTCCACTACGGAGTTTTTGCCGTTGTCGTGCAGTTCCCCGGCGTCGCCGATAAGGATCACGCGTTTCACTACCTGTGGCGACTGGCTGTAGCCGGTAGTGCAGGCGAAGATGAGTAAGGCAATATAGATTATGGTTGATCTGATCATCTGGACTTGTAACTAAATTTAAGAATATTGGCGGAACCGTCGTAGCCGCCTTCATTGGAAATATACATATCGCCATTCGGAGCAAAGGCCAGGCCTTCCGGCTGGAGGAACAGGCGGTGCTTCAGGTTGTAGGCTTCCTGTACATGGCCCTGCAGATCGGCTATTACGAGCAGGCCGTTTACAGAGGCAACGATATACAGCCTTTTTTCGATAGGATGAACGGCTGCCGCCGATGGTTTAAAGAAGCGCATATCCGATCCGGCCAGGCGGGCAATTTCCTGGTTACTGAACCGGTAGATGGCGGCGGTATCGAATGTTTTGCTCGCGAGGTCGAAGCGGTAGGCGCTGGTAACGCCCAGCTTTTTATCATCTTCACAATTTTTACAGATCATTACAATACCGTTGCTGGCACGGTCGTAGTAAGTGGTTTCAAATTCCTTTTTCCCCTGCTTTTCCATTTTGTAATGATCGCTGTACACACTGTCGGTGAACAGGCCATGTACCTGGAACAGGGAGCCATTACTTTTCAGTACAAACCAGCCGCTATCGGTATGGCATATATCTTCATAGTCCCCGTTTTTTGCAAATTTGAAGTGGGGATAAGGTTCTTTAGCCAATACATCCACCTGGTAAATGCGGCCTTCCTCATCGTTGATAGCCATAATGCTGTGTTCATCCGGGAATAATTCGATGCCGGAAATTTCCTGCATGGATTCCCTTACCCGGTAGCGTACCGGTTCTTTCAGGTCATAACCTTTAGGCGAAGCATATACTTTTTGTTCCCTGTCGCTCAGATTACATGACAGTAAGAAAAGGAGAAAGATTAACCCGATCCGGACATCCATAGTGTAACTTTATAGCATAAATTTAACTCAAAAATGCAGTAACTTAGGTTCAATTTGCGATTTGTAATACGCGAAATGGCGAACATACCGTTATTAGTACCATAAAGTGCAAAGTAATAAAACGTATTTCGCAGTTCCTTATCTTAATTTTCGTCTTCCTTATGCAAAACAATGCTATTATAGATGCAGCCCGGGACTATGTGATGGCCCAGTATCAGCAACACCCGCGCCCTAACCTGGTTTATCATAATCTCGTACATACACAACAGGTAGTGCAGGCTGCCGGGCAAATTGCGGCCCATTACCGTTTGCAGGACGACGAATTAGCGGCAGTGTATGTAGCCGCCTGGTTCCATGACGCCGGCTACCTGCTTGGCGAAGGCAGCGCCCACGAAGAAAACGGCGCCAAAGAGGCCCTGCAGTTCTTACAGCAACAACAGGTGCCTGAAAATGTTCAGTTGATGGTAAAAGGCGCTATCCTGGCTACCAAAATGCCACAGTCGCCCAATACCCTCGTGGAACAGATTGTTTGTGACGCGGACCTTTCCCACCTTGGCTCCAAAGAATTTACCGACCGGAACAAGTTATTGCGGCAGGAAATGGAACTTACCTACCAGATAGATATCCCCGGCATCAAATGGCTGACCAATAATATCAAGTTCCTAACGGAACATCATTACTGGACCGACTACGCCCAAACCCTGTTCAAACAACAGAAAGACGATAACCTGGAAAAGCTGAAAAAGAAACTGGAGAAGAAAACAAGGGAAGCCGATGAAGAACATCTTACTTCTGTTGCCGCTACAGCCGTTACACCAGGTAAGGAAAGCGCTCCTACTAACGCCACCGAAAAAAAGAA
>JBCNPS010000069.1:0-18100 GCA_039593235.1 Chitinophaga sp.
CAGCGTGGTGCGCGCGCGCTGGCCATCTCCGGGTTCGATTTTGGTGATTACGCTGATTGGAATTTTTGGGATTGGGATGATTTTTTTGTTTTTTGTTGAGTTTTTAGGAGATGATTGGGATGTTGACTGAGTAATTGTAGCTAAAATTATAGAGGGTTGTTTCTTTTTGAGAAACAACCTTTGTTTTTTATGGGATGTTTTAAGTGTAAAGAAAAAATTATTGTAATCAGTTTGATTATTTTAATCAATTAAGTAATGCAGGAAGGACTGATTTTTTAGGGGAAGATTTTTTTTGTGATGCTATAATAGCGAAAGAAGGCGGGGCAGTTTAATCAACGTAGTCTGTTCAGTAATGTTAATAAATCATTTTCAAGGAGCCGTTTTTTTGTAATGTAGAAATAAGAAAAGCAAAATCAGTATAATCGTTTTAATCCTGCCGGTGGACAAATTTATTTTTTGGAAATAATTTTTTGAGTGATTACAAAAAGAGCATCAACGCAATCAGTTCAACCCAGCCTAACCCAATGAGAATACAAATTTTCAGCTAACCAAACTATCTTAAATTTTAATGAGTAGAAAAGCGTTCATTAAAACACAAGTAAGTTTTCAGTAGGCGGTAGCGTGTAACAAACTGATCTCTTTGAGAAAGAAATCAGCCTCCACTTTTGCTGATAATTGTTATAAGCCACCAGGTACATCCCGGACCTGGCCCGGGGGCCGCCAGATGCAGTTTCGCGACCAATGATGCCGCCGCGGTGTATTGCATGCTTACGTCCTTTACCATTCTTTCGGTTGGCTTCTCCTTCATCTTCAATATGCGCTTCCAACTCACCAGCAAGCGCGCCTCTCTGAAACGCTTTAAGTAAATCAGTAAAGGAGTTAACACTCCATCGTTACCTAAAAGCGTATATCCGTTCTTCAAGCGCCTAACCAGTTGCTTTTTGAAGGCTTCGAATCAAAGTTTTGCTTTTCCATATCGTGATATCAATTCAAAGGTAAAAAGCTTTTTACTCACACACTTTATGTAATACGCTCACGGTTAAAGACGGAGGACTCCGTCACAAAGAACAACAATAAAATCATCCAAATCCACCAAATTCCAATCCGCGTAATCAGCAAAATCAGCGTAATCCAGAGTCAGACAAAATCCGCGACAAAATTCGCGCGCGTTTATGTTTCATTAACACTTCTCATATTTCCGCTGCTTATTTTTGTATTCACCGGTGAGATATTGTTAACCTGTTTGCCGGTAGATTTTATTGTTAAACCCAGTTCCCTGATGAAACAGTTATTGTTAGCCCTTTTACTCACGTGGCGGATAGCGTTGTTGTATGCGCAACCATTATTAACGCCGGTAGGAAAATATACCGGCAGCGGTAGTTATAGTCGTCATTTCCAGCAGGTGATCTCTGCCTGGTCTAACCCGGCGGGGTTATCGTGTTTGTCTTCTTTTGCTGCCGGTATTTATGCAGAGAACAGGTTTATGCTGAAGGCAACGTCGCTGTATGCGGTGATGGTAGCGGTTCCTGTTCAGGGAGGAGCATTTGGAGGCAGCATTACAAGGTTAGGTAACAGTGCCTGGAACCAGCAACGATTGAGTGGTGCATATGGTATGCCGCTGGGGCGGAAGGTTGGTGCAGGATTGCAGTTTAATTATGAAACCACCAGTGTACAAGGGTTTGGAAGCACAGGGAAAATCAGTGTGGATGGAGGAATGCTATGGCATATCAGTGAGCAGTGGCATGGAGGGGTGCATGTGTATAAACCTGCGGATGCGGCTGTTGTGTATAGTGGCGGCCTGGGGTTTGAGGCATCGCGTGATTTCCTGCTGACCGGTGAAGTGATTGGCATGGGCGGGTTTACAACAGTAAAGGCATCTGCTTATTACCGTATTATCCGGCAACTCGCACTGGAAATAGGTGTTGCATCCGGCGCTGCTTACAATAACGCCGCGGTGATCTTATTCCTCCGGTCGCTGCGGATTGATATTGCAGCCGCGTTTCATCCGCAACTGGGTATTACGCCCGCAACCTCGCTGATATGGCAGCTTTCACCTTCCTCCCTGGCAGAATGAAGTGCTGGCAAATCTTGGCTTCTCCGGCGAGGCGGTTTTATATATGTCCTGAAGTTATTCTCAATGCTATTGATATGACCATGATCCGTTTAGTGATCAGCGGTATTGCTGGTTGTTTGCTATTGCTGCTTGCAGGAGATAAAGTGTATGCGCGTCAGCAGGAAGAAATATTGCCTCCCGCAGCAGAGAATAACCTGGAGCGCGAAACAGCAGGGACAGAAACAGTATCAGAGGATGACGCACAGTGGCAAGCTTTAAATGCATTGGCGAGGCATAAGATCCGGTTGAATACGGCAGATGAAGCAACATTGCAGTCGATCGGATTGCTGGCCCCTTTACAGATCAGCCGGTTTTTGCAGTACCGCGCCTTATTGGGAGATCTGCTGAGCATCTATGAATTGCAGGCGGTACCAGGGTTTGAGCCGGATGTGATCAGGCGTATACTGCCATATGTGGAGGTAGGCAATGACCTGGCGCCTCATTATACCCTGAAGGATTATGTGCATAAAGGAGATCATTCGTTGTTGCTGCGGTACGCCCGTGCAGGAGAAAAAGCAAAAGGGTATACGCATACCGACAGCACTTTACCCGCTTACAGGGGAAGCCCCGATAAAGTGTTTATGCGTTACCGTTACAGTTTCCCACGATACATGAGCTGGGGCATAGTAATGGAGAAAGATGCGGGAGAAGCGTTTTTTAAAGGTGCGCAGCAACAGGGATTTGATTTTTACAGTGCGCATATTTTTATCCGGAATTACGGGAAAATAAAGGCGCTTGCATTGGGCGATTATACGGTGAACATAGGGCAGGGATTACTGAACTGGCAGGGGCAGGCCTATGGAAAAGGAGCAGCCGTGATGCAGGTAAAGCGTGAAGGGGAAGTGCTGCGGCCATATACATCAGCAGGAGAGTTTTATTTTTTCAGGGGAGCAGCTGTTACGCTGGCACAGCGACATTGGGAACTGACGGGGTTTGTTTCCCTCCGTAAACAGGATGCCAGTACAGATACGCTGATGGATGAAGTGACCGCTGCCAGTATTATCAGCAGTGGTTATCACCGTACGGTAACAGAAGCCGCCAAACGCGGACAGGTGCAACAATTAAGCGCCGGTGGCAACATCCGTTATCATGCTGCGAGGTGGCAGCTGGGAGCGAATGTAACCAGCCATTATTTAACACCGGTATTGCAAAAGAAAACGGCGCCGTATAACCAGTTTGATTTTAACGGTGGGGAGCTGACCGCTGCAAGTGTGGATTATTCCGGTACCTGGAAAAATGTACATTTATTCGGGGAGGCCGCTATAAGTAATAATGGGAAACCCGCTGTGGTACAGGGACTGCTGACAAGTGTAGCACCAACAGCAGATATTGCCATTGTGTACAGGTACTACGATAAGGCTTACCAGTCGTTATACGCAAAAGGATTCGGAGATGGCTACCGGACCGTTAACGAACAGGGATTATATGCCGCGGTTACATTGAGAATAAACCCACGATGGCAGGCAGACGGATACGCGGACATTTTTTATTTCCCCTGGCTGAAATACCGGAGCAATGCACCTTCTCACGGGAAAGACTTCTTCCTGCAGGGTAGCTATGTACCAGGTAAGAAGATGGCATTATTGCTGAGATACAATTTCCGGCAAAGTGAGGAAAACTTATTACTACCCGGCAACCCGCTAAAGGTACTGGCCGTTGTAACGGCTACGCACCTGCGTTTTCAGTGGAGTGTAAAAGTAAGCAAGCAGCTGGATTTCAAAACAAGGCTGGAATACAGCAGCTATAAAACGGGCGGAGATAAACAGCAGGGGTGGATGGTTTACCAGGATGCTGGTTATCGGTTTTATCATTTGCCATTCACAATAAGTGGCAGGATATCGCGTTTTCAAACGAGTAGTTATGATAGCCGGATATATGCAACAGAAAGCAGTGTGCTGTATGACAATGCGGTATCACAGTTGTATGGGAAAGGCTGGCAGTATTACCTGAATATAAAATGGAAAGGTAGCCGCCGGCTAACATGCTGGGGGCGTTTCCACCAGAGTTGGTACCCTGGTCAAACCAGTATCGGCAGCGGTAATGATGTGATAAGTGGAAATAAAAAAACAATGATCCAGTTTCAGCTGCAGTATCTTATAGCAGGAAAATGAATTTTTTAACTTACTTATAAATTGATTATCAGGTTGTTGTGGAAGGGAATTTATCAGCTGTTAAAATAATGTTAAGTAGATGTACTGTGATTTACTTTTTTTATCTACCTTGTGGATATCAACCAAAATCTAAATTTAATTTGCTTTATGAGAAGGACCTGTCTGCAAGATAAGAGGCTTGTGATCATGGCTGTAACCCACTGCACGATGTTTGTCATGACTTAAATCAATAATAGGCACAGAGAGAACTATAGAACTTTTACCGATTGCGATTAAAATGAGCACTTAACCATATTTCCTGTAATTATTAATGGTATACACTGTTTGCCAACAGTGAGAGATTCAACAAATTGCTGTGAGAGAACAAAGATAGTCTGGGCATAGACATCTGAACCAATTGTACAACCAAAATCCGAACTGTATATGAAAAAAAACAATGCTGTTTTTACATAGTAATCCGCCATTATACTAACAGTATAAAAGATGGCCATTGGTTGCTGCAAACGCGGAACCATTTCATCTTATAATTATGTCTTCCGGGCATAACGGGCTTCTTTATGCTGTTACCAGAGGATGGCATTATGATACAACAATACCCGGCAAATATTGCCGGAAGTTGTTCCCGGTAATATTCGCCGGCATTTATATGACCCAGTGTATTTCTTATTCAACCAAAATCTGAAACTTTTATGAAAAAGGGGTTCCTCCTTTTTGCCATGCTAATGGCAATTATCAGCCTGGCCTATTCGCAGCAGCGGCAGGTTACAGGTACCGTTAAGGGAAATGATGGTAATCCGGTTCCGTTTGCCACCATCCAGGTTAAAGGTACCAGCACAGGCACTACCGCCAATGATAATGGCGTATTTAACCTGAGCGTACCGGGTGCATCTTCGGTGCTCATTATAAGAAGCGTTGGATACAAAGCACAGGAAGTAACTGTGGGAGAAAGTTCCAATCTTCAGGTAACATTAATAGCAGATAATAAAAACCTGCAGGAAGTAGTGGTAACAGGTTTGGGACTGGTGCGGGAGAAAAAGACCGTTGGTTACGCCACCAGTAACTTTGCTACGGAACAAATTAACAGGGTAGCGCCTGTAAGCATGATGGACGGTTTGTCCGGTAAAATAGCCGGCGCCGAAATATCCACCACCAGCGGCGCTCCCGGTGCATCCAATAAGGTGATCCTGCGCGGTTATTCTTCGCTCCAGGGCAGTAACCAGCCACTGTATGTAATAGATGGGGTGCCATTGAATAACGACCGCCCCGGTTCTACCGTTGATGGAAAAGGAGTTAATAACGGCGGTTACGATTTTGGTAACAATGCCAATGATATCAACCCCAATGACATTGAAGCCATCAGTATTCTGAAAGGCGCCGCCGCCACCGCAATTTATGGATCCAGGGCCGCCAGCGGTGTGGTATTGATCACTACCAAAAAAGGTAAAAGCGGGCGATTGAAAGTAGATGTGGCCTCCGCTGCCACATTTTCCAATGTAGGCATGTTGCCCACCATGCAGGAAAAATTCGGACAGGGATGGGGCGGTACTTTTATCCTTTCAGAAAATGGTAGCTGGGGCCCACGCTTAACCGGCGAGAACCGCGAGTGGGGCGCTCCTGTTGATGGGGTATCATTAACAAAACCATTTTCTTTTGTAAAGGATAACGTACGTAATTATTTCACAACCGGTAAGGAACTGAACAACAGTATTGCTGTTAGCGGAGGAAATGAAACCTCCACTTTCTTCCTGTCTTATAATAATGTATACAGCGACGGTATTCTGCCTACTGATGCAGATTCTTATAAAAGAAATACTTTCTCCGCCAGGGCGTCTACAAAATATGGCAAGTTCTCTGCTTCTGCTTCCTTCAACTATGTAAATAAAAATGCCAAAGCAGTGTCTACCCGCAGTGAATCCGGACTTGGATCTTCTTTGTTTGAAGACATTATCCAGATCCCGGTAGACATCAACATTTCCCAGTTCAAGGACTACAAGAATAAGTATTACAATGTAGATAACTACTTTACTCCCTACGCTGAAAATCCTTATTATTCCCTGTATGAAAATGGGAATAACCTGAAGAGTAACAGGATCTTCGGAAACATTGACCTGAAGTATGGTATCAACGATTGGTTGAACGTACAATGGCGTATTGGAGCTGATGTTACCAATGCCCAGTCTAAAACGTATAAAGCAAAGAACAGACCGTCACTCGACAGCTGGAATGATGGTAATAATGTGGAAGGAGCACAACGACAAGAGGACGTTGGTTATGTAAGGGAAAACAGCGATTACAGGGGTGAGTTCAACTCCGACCTCCTGCTCACTGCCAATAAAAAGTTGAGTTCAGATTTTACCCTTGATGGACTGGTTGGCTTTAACGTTAACCAGCGGGAAGGAAAAATATTCTCTTCGGCTGTGAAAGGCCTGGCTATTCCGGGTTTCTACGTGATCTCCAACTCACCCAATACGCCGGTGTCACAAACACAGGAATTTAGACGCCGTATTTATGGTCTTTATGCACAGGCAACTTTTGGCTTCCGCGAATACCTGTTCCTGACCCTGAATGCGCGGAACGACTGGTCGTCTACCTTACCGGAAAAAAACAACAGCTATTTTTACCCGGCCGTAAACGCCGCCTTCATTTTATCTGAAGGGCTGAAACTGGATGAGCGGGGTGTTTCTTTTGCGAAACTGCGCGCCAGCTGGGGTAAAACAGGTAATGATGCAGGTCCTTATCTCACTAAAACAACTTTATCTACCGGGCAGATCATAGATCTTCCTTTTGGTACGCTGGACTTTCCTTTCAATGGTATTCCAGGTTACACGGTAGGTGATAATATTGGTAATCCGGAACTCGGACCAGAGTTGAGTAATGAATATGAATTAGGTGGTGAAGTAAAATTCCTGCGCAACCGGTTGGGATTTGATATTGCCTACTATAATAAACTCACCAAAGGCCAGATCCTGGCGGTGCCTACCACACCCAGCTCCGGTTATGCCAGCATCACGCAAAACTTTGGTAAGGTGAGGAATAAGGGGATAGAATTATCTGTTAACATCATACCTGTAGAAACAAAAGATTTTACCTGGAACATCAACTATACTTATGCCCGCAACAGGAATACAGTAGAAGAGCTGCCGGCAGGGCTTAACCAGGTTGTACTGAATTTTGTTTACGATGTAAAATTTGCGGCCCGCAAGGGTGATCCGCTGGGTGTATTTTATGCGCCCGTAGCGGCCACCACACCAGATGGAAAAACAATTGTGGATGCTACCGGGTTGCCAAAGGCAGCAGATACCGATGGATATTACGGTACCTCCCAGCGCGACTTTACCATGGGATTGGTAAATACACTCCGCTATAAAGACTTTACCCTCGGCTTTTCTTTTGACTGGAGAAAAGGTGGCGTGTTCTACTCCGGTACTGCGGATCTTACCTACTTCGTGGGAAATGCTTTGCAAACTACCTACAACGACAGACGGGCATTCGTAGTGCCAAACTCTGTAATGCAGATAGGTACAGATGCCCAGGCTAAACCGATATATGGTGAAAACACCATTCCGCTCACAGATTATAATTATGATGCCTACTGGTATCATACCACTAACAAGGGTACCGCCTATTCACAGCGTATTATTGATAAAACCTTCTTAAAGCTGCGTGATATCACGCTTTCTTACAGTTTACCTTCTTCCGCTGCCAGGAAAATTGCTGCCAGTAACCTGACACTGACTGCGTTTGCGCGCAACTTATTTATATGGACACCGGAAGGCAATACATCTATTGATCCTGAAGTATCCAATTATGGTAATGACCTGAACAGCGAACTGGGTGAATTTAGGTCCATGCCTACCACCAAATCTTATGGTGTTTCACTGAGGGTAACGTTCTAATCTTTTTAAATTCAGATATCATGAAAACGTATAATCATCAATATATTCTTATCCTGCTTTCTGCGGTACTGATGTTGGGCACGTCCTGCAAGAAGAACCTGGATATCAACAACGATCCGAATAACCCGCCGCTGGATCAGGCCACACCTTATGTGCTGTTCCCGCCGGCAGTGATGTCAACCATATCATGCGCCGGCACTGATGGCGCTATTATTGGCGGTATATGGGCGCAATACTGGACACAAAGCAATGCCTCTAACCAGTATAAAACAATTGATGCCTATAACATCCAGCGTACCGATTACAATGCGTTGTATACACAGATGTTTTCCGGCGCACTGGAAGATTACAGCCTGATGCTCAAATTGTGCGACAGCCTGCATGATTATAGTTTTGGTTTGATGGGAACCGTGATGAAGGCCTACTCTTACCAGGTGCTGGTAGACCTGTACGACCAGGTACCTTACCAGGAAGCTTTTGGTGGATTAAACCAGCTGCAGCCAAAGTTTGACCGGGGAGATAGTATTTACCAGTGGTTACTGAGAGACCTGGATATTGCATTATCAAAAGATCTGACTGTTGCCATTCTTGATGAAAACGCCGCACAGGATATTATTTACAAGGGTGATATGGATAAATGGGTAAAGTTTGCCAATACCCTGAAACTGAAGATGTATCTGCGTTTGGTGAATGTAGATCCTAACCAGGCAAGAACGAAGATCACGGCGCTGATCAACAGCGGAGCAGAGTTTCTCACCGATGTGGATGCTTCTTACAGCACCTTCAAGGATGCCCCGGGCCAGGATAACCCATTGTACGAATCCAACATCCGCAGCCTGAATACTACCACCAACATCCGTGCGAGTTATACCATGATGTCGTGGTTGCAAAAAAATAAGGATTCAAGAATGACCAAAATTTTCCGTGCACCGGGAGCAGCTGCCGGTGTTTATTACGGCATTAACCAGGGCGACTTCACCAGCTTATCGCCCACCTACAATGTAGCAGCTATTTACAGGCAAACAGCTATAGATACCGCTTACCTGATTTCCAGGGCCGAAACCAATTTTATGCTGGCTGAAGCAGACGAAAGGTATTTCGGTGGCGCCAAAGCAAAAGCCTATTACGATGAGGGCGTGCGTGCAGCATTCCAGCAGTATAAACTGAGTGCAGACACTTTTATCCAGGCAGGAAAGGTATATGCTTACCCAACCGGGGCTGCCTTTGATAAAAAGCTGGAAGCTATCATCACGCAGAAATGGGCGTCTTTCCCCGGCTCACATGCACTGGAGGGTTTCCTGGAGCAAAACAGAACGGGTTATCCGAAGTACAGCCCGGTATACTCTACTGAGCCGTCTTACATCCCTGGCCAGCTGGTATATTCCCGTAACGGGGTAACCGGCGCAGGTAAATTCCCTAAACGGTTGGTATTCCCGGATGTGGAAAGGAGCAGGAACAGTAATACGCCAGCGGAAGTGCCTATTTATCAAAAGGTTTGGTGGGCTTTATAATGTTAACGGATCTTAAAATAATTACCATGAGAACAATAATGAATAAACTATATATCGCAGGAATACTGCTGGCTGGCGCTGTTCTTTTTGCTTCCTGTAAAAAGGAATTGCCGGAGGTAAAGAACACGCAGGTAGTGAAAATGGCTGGCACCTGGTGGGTAACCATGACGCTCAACGGTGCGCCGCAGATAGACGGGGACCATGTGCAGATCAATACCTTCAACACAGCCGCCGACGACGGAAAGCAGCTGTGGGTGCAGGATGCAGGACTGGGATTTGATTTCCAGTCGAAGGTGGATGTGAACCTTTCAGATCTCACATTCAGTGCCACCAATGCCAAAGATGAGAACAGTGCCGCTACCGTTACCATCACTTCCGGGAAGGTTTTCCCTGATGGAGGCAAATCAAAAGCAGGGCACGTAACCGACAGTATTTACATGGAATTGCAAATTTCTTCCGATCCCGGAAAGAAGTACGTGGTAGCGGGTGTACTGCGGACAAAATTCGACGAAGACGACTATTAGTACCGGTCAATCCGCTGTTTATAAAAAAAGAGGGCTCATTTGAGTCCTCTTTTTCTATTTTTGTACGGCTAAATCGTACAACATGGAAAATCAGCATGAAGAACAGAATCAGCTTAATATAGAGTTGAATGAAGAAATCGCCGAGGGACAATACGCGAATCTCGCTATCATCACCCATTCCAATGCCGAATTTGTGGTAGACTTTGTGAATGTGATGCCCGGTCTGCCAAAGGCTAAGGTGAAATCGCGTATTATACTTACGCCGCAGCATGCCAAGCGTTTTATGAAAGCCATGCTTGATAATATTAAGAAATACGAATCTGTGCACGGCCCGATCCAGGACCAGGAGCAGGTATCAGTACCATTGAATTTCGGTGGTCCCACCGCTCAGGCCTAATCCCGTTGACAGATGGAACATATTTTTTCTTATCATCATTTGAGGGAATTTACCAGGGAAGTATTTATCCACATGGGTTGTAGCCTGGAACATGCAGCCCTGGCCAGCGAAGTGCTGGTATCAGCAGATCTGAGAGGTATTGATTCGCATGGAATAGCCCGCTTATCGGGCTATGTTCGTTTATGGGAGGCTAAGCGGATCAATACCAGGCCCAATATCCGGGTGGTACATGAAACTCCCAGCACAGCGGTTGTTGATGGCGATGCCGGCCTGGGACTGGTAGTAGCGCCCTTCGCAATGGAAATAGCCATGCAAAAGGCTGCCGCAGCCGGTACCGGTTGGGTGAGCGTGAAAAATTCCAACCACTTCGGGATAGCCGGTTACCACGCTATGAAAGCGCTGGAGCAAGATATGATAGGGATGGCAATGACCAATGCCAGTCCATTGGTTGCGCCTACTTTTTCCACTGAACGTATGCTGGGTACCAATCCCATTGCAGTGGCCATTCCCGCAAACGAGCAGCCGGCATTTGTAGCCGATTTTGCCACTACCACTGCGGCAAACGGTAAGCTGGAGATCCTGCAACGTAAAAATGAAGAAGCTCCTTACGGATGGATCCAGGATAAAGAAGGCAACCCAAGCAACAATCCTCATGAGCTGAAAAGTGGCGGGGCTTTGCTGCCTTTGGGCGGCGACCGTGAGCATGGAAGTCATAAGGGGTATTGTTTGGGAGCAATTGTTGATATATTTTCGGCCGTTCTTTCAGGCGCCAATTATGGCCCGTGGGCGCCGCCTTTCGTGAGTTTTCTCCCGCTGGCGCCAGATCCGGTAGGAGAAGGGCTCGGGCATTTCTTCGGCGCAATGCGTGTAGACGCATTCCGGCCGGCAGATGAATTTAAGGCCAATATGGATACCTGGATCAACCGTTTCCGCGCTGCTGCACCGGTAGCAGGCAAAAAGGTGCTGATCCCCGGGGATCCTGAAAGAGAAATGCATCATGAGCGGCTGGAAAATGGAGTTCCTGTAATAGCGCCTGTGGTAAAGGATTTGCAGGAAGTTGCCGCTAAATTTAATTTGAATTTTTAATTCTCAATCGTTCATAAAAAACACCCGGAATGAAGCTGATGCCGCATTCCAGGTAGCTAAAGAAAAAATATACATTCAGATGAAAGTGTTAAAATTTGGTGGAACCTCTGTGGGAAAACCAGAGCGTATGCAGTCGGTATCACAACTGATCACAGCAGATAATGATCAGAAAATTGTGGTGCTGTCTGCACTGTCAGGCACCACAAATTCCCTCGTGGAAATCAGTCAGTCGCTGTCGGAAGGTAAAAAGGAACAGGCAAAGCAACAGATAGATAAGCTGGAAAGCCACTACCGGACCTTTTGTAACGACCTGGTGAAGCAGGAAGCCGGCCGCGCCAATGCCAAGGCTATTGTTGATGAACACTTCGAATTTCTGAATATCATCCTGAAGATATCTTTCAACGAAGCATTAAATAAAGATATTCTTGCGCAGGGTGAATTATTATCTACACGCCTTTTCTGCGTATATCTCGAAGAAGCCGGTATTCCCGCAGTGTTATTGCCGGCGCTGGATTTCATGAGCATCGACGAATTTGAAGAGCCGGAAATTCCAAAGATCAAAATTAAGCTGGGTAACCTGATCAACCAGCATAAAGGACAGCACATCTTCATTACCCAGGGATATATTTGCCGTAACGCCAAAGGCGAGGTCGATAACCTGAAACGCGGTGGCAGCGATTACTCTGCTTCCCTGATCGGCGCTGCTATCCAGGCCGATGAAGTGCAGATCTGGACAGATATCGACGGTATGCATAACAACGATCCGCGGGTGGTGAAAAAAACCTTCCCGATAGATCAGCTTTCCTTTGATGAAGCGGCGGAGCTGGCCTACTTTGGCGCCAAGATCCTGCACCCTGCTTCTATCTGGCCGGCACAGCATTTCAATATCCCGGTAAAGTTGCTGAACACCATGCAACCGGAAGCAAAAGGCACCATCATCACGGAAATGCCCAATGGTAATGGTGTAAAAGCCATCGCTGCAAAAGATGGTATCATTGCCATCAAGATCAAGTCCAGCCGCATGTTGCTGGCTTATGGCTTCCTCCGCAAGATTTTTGAAATATTTGAGAAATACCGCACACCGATCGATATGATCACTACTTCTGAAGTAGCCGTGTCTGTTACTATCGATCACCAGCAGTACCTCGACCAGATCCTGAAAGAGCTGCAACCATTCGGTACGGTGGAACTGGATTATCATCAAACCATCGTTTCCATTGTTGGTAACGAGGTAGCGGCTACGCCGTCTATCATCACCAAATTATTTGATGCGATAGAAGAAATTCCTTTACGGATGATTTCCTACGGTGGTAGCCGGCACAATATTTCTATCCTGATCAATGGTCAGTATAAAGAAAAAACGTTGCAGGTGCTGAATAAAGGATTATTTGGCCTGGAATAGGAAGGAAATTTTTGAGAGATAGAAAAAGCAGCGGGTAATTACCGCTGCTTTTTTATTTCTTTAAACGCTGATCAAATACAAACGGCTGTGTATTCACAATAGTAATATTTTCAGCGTCGGGATGCAACGGGTTGATCAGGTAATTATATTCATCGGCAATCACTACGGAGGGGATGCGGAGTACTGCATATTTAGCGGTATCTATCCATTCATCGCCAATACATTGCAGCTCCGGCGAAGGCGCCAGCGATTGCCAGCCGGAGGGCAGATCGTGTTTGGTGAGTACTTTAATGGCAATATTATCAGGGATCTGCAGGGTAGCGATGCAGAAGTCCTGTACAATATTTTTCAATGGAATGTGCACCAGTACTTCCAGTGCAGATAAAGCCCTGCTGCCTGCCGTATACACAATAGCATGTCCCGGGCTGTTCCAGCGGCCTCCATACAGGCGCGCACCTGTTCCATTCAGATCATTGATGTAAGCGCACTTACTGATCCTGTATACTTCCATGTTGATGGTTTCATAGATTTATGCAAAGATGCCATGTTCAATGCGCCCCAGCTCATCCTGGATAAGCTGGAACCCAAAGGTGGTATCTAAAAGCGAAATAGGGGTTTGATAGTTGAAGGCAGGTAACGGAGTTCTCATCCATTCCTTGAAGTTTTCCAACTGGCCGAATACTTCCGTGCCGCGCTGGTAAAGCTGGGAGAGTAAAATAGCACGCTCAGACGTGTCGGCAGACAATTTCTCGTCGTCTGCATAACGTTGCAGCGTTCTTTCTGAAACATGGACCACCTGTGCCAGTTCTGATAAAGAAAAAGACAGCTGCCTGCTCAGGTTCAATAAAGCTCTTTTAATAATTCCACTGCGGGAAAGCTGTATAAAATCAAAGTAGCCACTACCGGCAATGTATGCCGCTCCTCCTGGCTGTTCTACTATCAACAACGCATTTTCCTGCACGCGGTATCCTTTTACGTGTTTCATATACCCGACATTTGTCACAAAAATACAACAAATTGTCGGGATTAAAGCTTTTTATCTTCAAAATACCCAATCTTCCACATTTTACTGATTTCCAGCTGTATTACGCCGTATTCTTCCGCCACTACGCCCTGCAGCACATAAAAGCCGCCTTTCTGAAAGGGATACCTGCGAAAACTCTCGGGGAAATGGATGGTATCCATAAACGTCCCGTCCCGATCCAGGAAGGTGCCAAAGCACATGGGTTCGCCTTTGTTGCTGCGAAGAGATTTGGTGGTGACCAGGTAACCCAGTGTTGTAACAGGCCGACCGATATGTTGCCTGAACTCACGGGAAGGCATATACGCACTTTGATCGTGCTGTAGTACATTGAATGGAGATTGCAGGGGAAAACCCAGCAGATCAATCTCATCAAAAGCATCTTCATGTGCATGGTATGCCAGCGTGGGCAGTTCACAATTAACAGCGGTGGTATTGCCAAACAGGGAAACACTGTGTGGACTGGTTTCTTTCTTACTTACCAGCAAACTGCTTTTCCACAATAATTCTTTTTTGGTGTGGCCGGTAAAATTGAAACAACCGATCCGGATCAGTATTTCCAGTTGTTCCGGTCCGGTGGGAATGCGGTTGGTGAAATCCTCCAGGTGTAAAAACGGGCCGTATTGCTCGCGGTCTTTCAGGATCCTTTCCGCCAGCTGTTGTTCCAGTCCTTCTATGTGGGTCAGCCCTGTGTAAACATCGCGGCCGCTGATACTGGTGGCATAGTTGCTATGATTAATGCAGGGCGGGTGCAGTGTTACGCCTGTTTTCTGCAGTTCCCGGAAATAGAGCTCGCGGTTATAGAAGCCGCCGAAATTATTGATAACGGCTACCATAAATTCTGCGGGAAAATAAGTTTTCAGGTAGAGGCTCTGGTAGCTTTCCACCGCGAAGCTGGCGGAGTGTGCTTTGGAAAAGGAAAAATTGGCAAAGCTGGCGATCTGCCTCCATACTTCTGCAGATACATCCGGTGGCCGGTTAAGCCGTTCGCAGTTGCGGAAGAAACGTTCCTGGATCATCCTGAAGTCGTTCGATCCCCGGTACTTCCCTGCCATGGCCCGTCGCAGGCTGTCGGCATCCGCCAGTTCCATATCTGCATAGCGGTGCGCTACTTTAATCACATCTTCCTGGTACACCATAATACCAAAAGTTTCTTTCAGCAATTCCTCGATAACCGGGTGCAGGTATACTACCTGGGCAGGATTGCGGTAACGGTGGATGTATTGTTTCATCATCCCTGATTGCGCTACGCCTGGGCGGATAATGGAACTGGCGGCCACCAGGGTGAGGTAATCATCGCAACCCAGTTTAAGCAGCAGTTGGCGCATGGCTGGCGATTCAATGTAAAAGCAACCGATCGTGTTCACCTGCGCCAGGTTTTTCCGCACAAGGGGATCTACCTGGAATGCTTTTACATTATGAATGTCGATGTTTGTACCGCGGTTTTCCTTAATGATATCAATCGCATCACGGATATGCCCGAGGCCGCGCTGGCTGAGGATGTCAAATTTAAACAGGCCCACTCTTTCCGCCTGCCACATATCCAGCTGCGCTGTGATAAAACCTTTTGGTGGCAGGTAAGTTGTGCAATACCGGTGAATGGGTTCATCGCTGATCAGGATACCGCCGGCGTGAATGCTGAGATGGTTGGGAAATGCTTTTTCCGTATCCATCAGTTTACTGAAACGGGCTATTTTCTGATGGATGCTATCGTTTTCCAGATTAATGTGAAAGCCATTTTCCAGGATCCTGTCAATTTCTTTTTTGGGTAGCCCGTACACTTTTCCGAGTTCACGGATAACGGCGTTGGTTTGAAAGGTAGTAACGGTACCCAGCAGGGCGGTATGTTGCGGGCCATACTTATTGAAAACGTATCGGATAATTTCATCGCGGTCGCGCCATGAAAAGTCGATATCAAAATCAGGGGGCGAGCTGCGGTAAGGATTCAGGAATCTTTCAAAATAAAGATCCAGTTCTATGGGATCTACGTCGGTAATTTTTATACAGTAGGCGATGATGGAATTGGCGCCGCTTCCCCGGCCCACATAAAAGAAACCGCGTTCCTGTGCATAACGTATAATGTCCCAGGTGATGAGGAAATAGGATTCAAAATTCAGTTGCGCTACAATGGCCAGTTCTTTTTCGATCCGTAACAGCGCTTCTTCATGATCGTGGCCGTACCGGTATATCATGCCTTCCAGCGCGAGTTCCCGGAGTTTTGCGCGGTCTTCTTCCACGCTGCCCAGGAAACATTTTTTATTCCGGGAGATGGAATGATGAAGCGCTGTTTCTATGCAGCAATCTTCCATCACTTCCACCGTACGTTGTACGATATGTGGGTAACCGGCGAAGTGTTCCACGAGTGCCGCCGGTGTAATGAATTGTTCCTGCGGATGCCCGGTAGCAGCCGGTTCCAGTTGTGTGATCAGGATATTGAGATCGATGGCGCGCAGTAACTGGTGCAGTTCGTAGTGGGTGTTGTCCTGGAAGGTAACGGGTTGGAGGATCACCAGTTTGTTACGCAGCGCGGCGGTATCTGTTCTGAATAATTTATTGCGTTGCCAGGGTTTAACGCCAATCAGCTCATGGGGCGCTAAGTGTTCAGGAGAGCGACTTCCAAGCTCGTACACCACCCAGGTGTCGGGAATAACAGGCGCCTGGTTGGGGAAGGATTTTTCCTGTTGCAGGTGCGTGGATAAAAAAATGTTGATCTGATGCCAGCCATCCTGGTTTCTTGCGAGCAGGAGATATTTAAAATCATTTCCGTTCCTGCATTCCAGTCCGAGTATGGGTTTGATATCATATTTACGGCATAGGTTTACAAATTCCCAGGCATCGGAAGTGATGTTGATATTGGTAAGTGCAAGTGTGCCGATACCAAGTTCATGTGCTTTGCGGACCAGCATTTCCGCGTGCATGGTGCCATATCGCAGGCTGAAAAATGTTTTACAGTTAAGGAACATGAATGATTATTTAAAGTACGGCATGATATCTTTTTTAACCTGGATCTGTCCTTTTTTCCCGGGTGGTATTACGTTGGTACCTTTCATGAGATATTCCCATCCGAAGCGGTTTTTAATCTGGTCAATAGCCTGGTAAAGTGCGATCATTTCCTGTTTATCATCGAACAGGCTGATCTGGTAGTTGCCATGAACGAGATGGCTGAAACGCACGCCGATGAGGCGTACCAGCAGTCGGCGGTCGTACAGTTTTTTGAAGAGGTCTTTTACTTTTTCCAGCAACACATGATCTGCGCAGGAGTAGGGAATAGACATTTGTTTGGTAACGGTTTCAAAGTCCGAGTACCGGATTTTAAGCGTGATGCAGCCGGTGAGTTTATTTTGCTGCCGCAGTTCGAATGCAATTTTTTCCGTCATGCGTACCAGCTCCGCGTGCAGGAACTGCATGTCGATAGTATCTGCGGGAAACGTACTTTCCGTAGAGATGGATTTTTGTTCATAAAAAGGCACCACCGGCGATTCATCGATTCCATTGGCTTTTTTCCAGAGGGCTATTCCGTTTTTTCCCATCCATGCTTCCAGCAGGGAGATGGGCACTTCGCTCAGTGTTTTTACGGTTTCTACGCCGCGGCGCCTCAGCAGGGCGCCGGTTTCACGGCCTACCATCGGGATCTTTTCCACCGCCAGCGGCGCCAGGAAATTTTTCTCCTGTCCGAACAGGATTTCAAGCTGGCCATTAGGTTTGGCTTCATCGGTGGCTACTTTAGAAACGAGTTTGTTGGAAGCCAGTCCGAATGAAATGGGCAGCCCTGATTCTTTTATGATCGTTGTCCGCAGTTCGGAGGTCCATTTCAGCGAGCCAAAGAACTTGTCCATGCCGGAGAGGTCCAGGTAAAATTCATCGATGGAAGACTTCTCATAGAGCGGGGCTTTCCCGGCAATGAGTTCCGTGATTTCCCTGGATTTAGTGCTGTACAGTTCCATGTCGCCGCTGCGCACAATGGCATGTGGACAAAGGCGCAGGGCGGTTTTCATGGGCATGGCCGAATGGATGCCATACCGTCTTGCTTCATAGCTGC
>JBCNPS010000690.1:0-3031 GCA_039593235.1 Chitinophaga sp.
TTCATCGCGCTTTTCTCAACATAGGCCGTAAAACAGGCGAGCTGCCCGATTGAATTTCGCCGATCACCTCGAACCCATGACGCTGGTACAGCGAAATATTCCTGGGATTTGAAGATTCCAGGTAGGACACTGATCCATCACGGTCAACGGCCCTGAGTGCTACCGTCATCAGTGCAGCGCCTATCCCCCCGCCCTGGCTCACCGGGTCAACACCTATCATAGGCAGGTACCAATGCGGCTCAGTTGGATGAAATTTTTCCATTTGTTCAAAGATTGTCTGCATATCCTTTTTTATATCATCGCCCGTGTTCTCGTCGAACAACCGCTTTAATGCCTCTTCATCAGATTTGGCGCCTGGCGGCAACCATACCGCAACGCCGGTAAAGCCATTGGCCAGATAAGCCGTTCCTTTCCCGAAGGCCTCTCCACAAAAAGCCTTCGTTATCAAAGAGAAAACCGCCAGGTATTTTACAGGGTCTGGTAAAGACCACCGGGCCATCGGATCAACGCTGAATGCTAATGTTAATAGGCTAATGGCGCCGGCCTCATCTGCTACAGAAGCTGTTTTTATTATCATAGAATCGTTTTTTGCGAATCGACTTAACTATGCGGGTTATCCTTAAACGTTTATTCTTACTTCGGTAAGTTTGTGTTTGATTATTATTCAAATTTAATGAGGATCAGGAATACGCCTAAGGTACATTTGCGACAATATAAGGGTGTTTTTAGCCATTTATATTTGTTAAAATCCGGCCACAAGCGGAAGGAGAAAATGATTTTTGAACAGCTCTATATTACATATATTGCAGACCTTGTAAAAAATGTAGCCGTATGAACTGGAATTACAGAGTTATGAAAAGAAAAAACGAATCTGGCGAATATGAGTTTGGGATCTATGAAGTTATGATACAATACTACATAGAACTTCAAAAAGGATCAGACCTGGAATTTGAAAAAGACCCAGTCAGATTTCGCCTGCAAAATGATAAAATATCCTGGAAACGTGTAACCCATAACGAACTGGAAAAAAGCGACCTGCTGACCCACGATGTTTATGAACTGATTAAACTCCAGGAGTTTGACCAGGCCATTGAACTGGATGGCGAGCTATGGACAATTAACCCCAAAGTGCAGTCGAAGAATCGTTTGTATTATCATGTTTACTCCCTCCGGGATATCTTTCCCAAAACACCCGGCAAAGAACAGGTTCATGGTGTAGGCATGATAATTTAAAATCCGGAATAACCGGTCTCTATATTTATATGCAGGATTAACCGGAATTAAATAGTATTCCGGCTCAACCGCCGCCAGTGAGATTAATAATCTTTTAAAGAAAATAGCAGCTTACCGACATTTATTTCACTTGCTAAATTCTAAATATGTAAATAAAATAAGTATATAATAATAAGATTGCATTAAGTTTGCAGTCCATATTAATTTTAGTTTCCGCCAGATCTCCATCTTACTGAAACATGATCGCATTAAAGGAATCCTGCCCACGGGATTATTCCCGGTATTTTATTAAAAGGAAAACACGTATCTTTATTACTTTCACACTTATATCCTATAATACTCACTAAAATCCTGTAATAGTTGATACAATTTTTCCCTTAGTCATTGAAGTCCTCAAGAGAACCAGACTATTTCCTTCCCACGGAAATAATGTGATGTTTGCATCAGAAAATTCCACTGTCATTATTCTCTAACCTTTATACTATTTGTTATGGAACCTTACCTCGCAATGGTTATTTTATTCGGCGGCAATTTTGCTATCAGGGGCTGGGCTTTCTGCTGGGGCCAGATAATCTCTATCGCCCAAAACAGTGCGCTCTTTTCCCTGCTTGGCACCACTTATGGCGGTGATGGTGTAACCACTTTTGCTTTACCAGACCTGAGAGGCAGAGCGCCTATTGGCTGGGGACAGGCACCCGGTCTTTCTAATTATGTACTGGGTCAGGCCAGTGGTACTGAAAATACTACTATTCTCATTTCCAACATGCCGGCGCATAATCACGCCGCCACCTTTAACCTTACAGCATCTCCGTCAGCCAGCGTTGTAGCCGGCACCAGTGTTACTCCTGATGCTACAATGGTACCAGCTACGTTACCTACTATTGGCAGCGGTCCAACCGGCAACCCGATTAAAGGATATGCACCTCTTGACAACACTTCCGCGCTTGCGCCCGGTCCGGTTGCAGGTACTATTACGGTAGGCATGAACGGTGGCACTCAGCCTATTTCCATTATGAACCCTTACCTGGCAATGACTTACCTGATTGCACTCGAAGGTATTTTTCCTTCCAGAAGTTAAGGATCACTATTAAATTTTCACGAGCAATAATAATATGTCCCAAAATCCACCCCTCACCGTGGGGTTCCTGACTCCCTATTCGGGTATATATCCTTTTTTTTCCCATCATCTGATTACCGGGTGGTTAATCGGTATGGGACTGGATCCCGTACGGCAACGTACCATTCAGTTCGTCCCGGAATTCACCAACATGGGTGGAATAAAAGCCAGTGAAGAAGCCGCCCGTAAGCTGCTTTTTTTTAACAGGGTAGATATTCTTTCCGGTCTTATCAGCTACAAATCAATACCAGACCTGGTTCCCCTGATAGAAATGGAGAAGAAGCCTGCCTTCTTTTTTGATATGGGAGAATATGTACCTCATTTCCCCTATCTCAGCCCCGATATATTCTACGCCTCACATCAACTCTGGCAATCGCAATACGCATTGGGCCATTGGGCACAAAGCACCTTCGGTGAGGGAGGACATATGATCATGCCCGTGTATGAAGCCGGCTATCACCTGAACAGCACTTTTCAACAGGGCAATGCAGCAGCAGGCGGTACTTCCCTTCAGCTAAACATCCTGCCATTTGATCCGCAGCAACCACACAAACTGGATACTGCTGCTATTTTTAATAATTGGAAGAATCATGCCACCGGAGAGCTCGCGGGAGGCGGAGTTGCGCTTGTCCCACAGGCCCAGCTGGGTCAGGTACTTCTCGGCGCGCCCCTTGGCCACGC
>JBCNPS010000691.1:0-3026 GCA_039593235.1 Chitinophaga sp.
CAGCATGGCCATCCCGTCTATTTTTACTGCCGTGAAGATAGGCGACCGCAAACTGGTGGATGGGGGCGTGGTCCGTAACTTCCCGGTGATCACCGCCAAGGAAATGGGCGCCGACATTGCGATAGGCGCCAATGTAAGCGGCGGCCTGCGTAAAGCCGATCAACTGCTTACTCCCTTTGATATCCTTTACCAGCTGGGGTTTTATAAAGATGCAGATGATTTTATCAAGGCTATTAAACAGTGTGATATCTATGTGCCGATAAACAAAGAGCTGGAGAACTACTCGGCCGCCAGCTTCGGGAGCGTGGATTCTATTATTGAAGCCGGCCGCCGGAAAGGCAGGGAGATGTATCCTGTTTTCAAACACCTGGCAGATTCACTGAACGCGCTGTATCCCCAACCACCCTTTGTGGCAGACCGTTTGCCGTTTGCCACCGACATAGAACTGAGCAGCGTGCATGTAGCCGGGCTGGTTCACTCCGATCAGAAATTCTTTTTACAACGGCTGCATCTCAAGCCAGGCGGGTGTTATACCCCTGCGCAACTGAGAAATGCCATCCTCAATGTATATGGTACCCGTTTCTATAAACTGATCACCTATAACCTCGTGCCGGAAGGATACGGCAAAAGCAGGATGGATATACAGGTGGAGGAAAACCCGCTTACCTATGTGAAATTTGCGCTGAACTATAACACCTTTACCGGCGCCAACGCGATCATCAACTTAACACAACGGAATTTCATTGTGCCTAACTCCCGTTCGTTTGTAACGGCAGTGATCAGTGAAAACCCGCGCCTGGAGGCAGAATACTTCAAATACCTGGGCCGTAGCCGTAATTTTGGTTTCGGGCTGGGCACCTATTATGAAAACAACGGGCTTACTTTTTACGATAACAATTTTAACAAGTTGCAACCTTATCGCAGCAAGTATGCCAACGTAAACATGGATGTGCAGTATACCTTCACCAGGAATATGTTTGTGGGTGCGGGAACACGCTGGGAGTATATCAAATACAAACCGCAGCTGTCGAATTTCATGGAGGTACGCGGAAGCACTAACCAGCTGAACTCGTATATTAATTTCGGCATCAATTCCCTTAACCAGAAAGTATATCCTACCAGCGGATTGTTACTGGACCTGGAAGCCGGGCATATCTACAACCAGCACCCGGGCATAAAGGTAAGCTCACAGGGCGTAGAGCAGAACTACGATACACTGGGAGTAAACTTCAACGATTACCAGCGGCTGGCGCTGAACCTGAAATACTATATTCCTATGGGCCGTAAATCAGCACTGGAACTGGATGGCAACATAGGGTATAACATCAACTACAAGGAATCGGTGGTGAATGCGTTTGTGGTAGGTGGTATGACTAACATCACGCGCAACCAGGTGCCTTTTGTGGGCATATACGAAGGAGAAGTGATCACACCTAAAATAGGTGTGGTACAGGTAGCATGGCAGTATGAGTTTATGCGGAACCTTTTTGCTATTCCCCGTATAGGCGGCGCCGTATATGACGGTGTAATTTCCGGCGGCAGCAATTATGAATACCTCGCCGGCTACGGCATCGGGGCTGCTTACAGCAGCCGTCTTGGCCCAGTGGAGGCCACTATGATGTATAACGATAAATCCGGCCGGCTGAAGTTCTACGTAAACCTCGGGTTTAACTTTTGATTGCCCGCCGAAGGCGATCCCCTAGTGCATCCTGTCGCCGCGAACGGCGATGTTCTGCAGTATTTCCGCTTCTTTGTTCAGCCATTCCTGCCAGCGGGTGCGTACTTTTTCTTCGGGGAAGTATTCGTTGGCCAGGTCAATGAAAAGGCGGTAGTGGCCCGCTTCGGATACCATGAAGCGGTGGTAGAAATCGCGCATGTATTCATCTTCCAAACCTTCGCTCAGCAGGCGGAAGCGCTCGCAGCTGCGGGCTTCTATCAGGGCGAAGATCAGCAGGGCATCCAGGAAGCTATCGTCTGCATGGCCGCCTTTTACCCGGTTATCCATGAGTGCATTTACATAATCATCTTTCCGTTGTTTGCCTAAAGAGAGGCCCCGTTTCTTCATTTCAGCAAGTACCTGCCGGAAGTGGCCCCATTCTTCTGTAACAATAGGGGCCAGTTCTTCTACCAGCTTTGTTCTTTCGGGGTTACGCTGGATCAGGGAGATAGCGGAAGATGCCGCTTTTTGCTCGCAATACGCGTGGTCCGTGAGAATATCCTGCAATGAAATGGCTGCCAGGTTCACCCACCTGGGATCAGTAGGCAGTTTTAGTCCGAGTATTGATACTTTGCTCATAGAAAAAACAGCGCTCAGGCTGTGGCTTTTTTGCGAAGATAACGGCAAAGTTTAAATTGTGCGCTGATAAACGCAGATCCATGGGTAAAGACAGTACTTCTTTTTTAACGCGGTTGCTTGATGAGCGCCGGGAACAGCAGTCGCTCCGCGAACTGCGCCTGCCGGGAGATAAAGTGGATTTTTGTTCCAACGATTACCTCGGTCTTGCCCGGAATGCCGCTGTGAGAGAGCATATCCACACATTAATGGAAGAAAGGCATCCCGCGCATGGCAGCACCGGGTCGAGGCTGTTGGCGGGCAACTACGAATGGATTGAATCTGTAGAAAAAGACCTGGCCGCTTTTCACGGAGCAGCAGCCGGGTTGCTGTATAACTCCGGCTACGACGCCAACCTGGGTGTGTTTTCCTGCCTGGGCCGCAAGGGCGACACCATCATTTACGATCAGCTGATCCATGCGTCTATCCGCGATGGCGTGCGTTTATCGGCCGCGCAGTCCTTTTCATTTGCGCACAATGAGGTGGCGGACCTTGAAAAGAAGCTGAAACATGGCAGTGGAAATATTTTTGTAGCGGTGGAGTCGGTGTATTCCATGGATGGCGACATGGCGCCGCTGGCCGCTATTGCCGCCATCTGCGAACAATATGGCGCGCATCTTATAGTGGATGAAGCCCATGCCACCGGTATTATAGGCAATAGGGGAGAAGGGCTGGTACAGCACCTGGGGCTCAC
>JBCNPS010000692.1:0-2995 GCA_039593235.1 Chitinophaga sp.
AATGCCGCGGGGGATTCCGTTTACATTCTAGGTGGTTATGGCAGCATTACCGGCGATCAGCTGCTGAACCCCCACCCGTTGTACGACCTGGTGCTGTTTGATGTAAAACGCCACACCTTTAAAAGTATCTATAAACTGAAAGAGCCGGAAGAAGCGTTTGCCTTAGCCAATAATATGATCGTGAACAGTGAGCACCAGGAGTATTTTGCGCTGACGTTTCCCAACGACCGGATGACTTCATCCCTGCAACTGATCCGCGGCTCGCTGAAAAGCCCGGTGTATACCAAACTGGGAGCCAGCCTGCCATACAATTTCTACGATACCAAATCTGCCGCCTATTTATTCTATTGCCCGCAGAATGATCAACTGGTAACCGTTACCTTCTTCTCTCCAAAAAATAATATAACAAAGGTAAAAATATACACGCTGTCCTTTTCTCCTTACGGGCTGGCTGCAAAAGCCCCGGTTAACCAGGGCATGCCTGCCTATGTTGTAAGATTACTGCTGGCAATCGCCATCGGTTTTTCATTATTCCTGCTGGCAGCCGGTATTTCTGCGTTTAAAATAAATAAGGGAGATGATCAACGGGTAGTTGCCCCTGCGCCACAGGAGGAAACACCGGAAGCTCCTGTACCGGCTACCTCCATCCTTCATGTACAGCCGGTATCTGCCGTTTATTTATTTGGTCACTTCACGGTACTGGATAAAGACGGCAACGACATCACCCGTTTATTCAGCCCGCTTTTAAAAGAACTGTTCCTGTTACTGTTCCTGCATTCTTTACCGGGAAAAGTAGGTATTTCTTCCGAAAAGATCAATGAAATACTATGGCCCGGAAGATCCATGAAAGATGCGAAAAATAACCGCTCCGTAAACCTCGTAAAACTGAAAACCATTCTCGATAAAACCGGCGCCTTCACTTTAGTAAAAGAAAACGATAAATGGATCTTTCATTTTGATGATCCGCTGGTTCGCGTGGATCTGGCGGAATACCTGCAACTGTTGCCCGTTATTTCCATCGATGGCAACAACATTCACCGCATTGCGGACATTGTAAAAAGAGGCGCCTTTTTACAGGAAACGGAGTATTCATGGTTGGACAAATTCAAAGCAGATATTTCCGCGCAGGTGATCCCGCTGCTGATCCATTACCTGGAAAACCACACCGTAGAGCCGGAACAGGCGATCTATATCTGCGATTGTATCCTCAACTTTGACTCGCTGTGCGAAGAAGCCGTGATGCTGAAATGCAAAGCGCTGGTAACATTACGTCAACATGCCTCTGCGAAGAAGATATACAGTTCTTTTATTGCAGAGTATGAACGTATTTATGGGGAAACGTTTGAGATGGAGTATACGAAGGCGATGGAGCAGTATTAAAAAAGAAGCTGCATCAAATTGCTTTGACGCAGCTTCGCATTACATAAGCGAGGTGTTCCGGCAAAATTACTTTTGATGCCGCTTTTTCTCTTATAACCGCTCCCTGATCACTTTCACCGCATCGCCCCTTTCCAGTTCATTATGCTCCTGCCAGCGTTGCTGCTGCTGTTTTACCAGCTCGCCGGTTTGCCAGGCAAGGAACTTTGCTTCCAGCCGTTCCAGGCATAGTTGCTTGTTCTGTAATTGGGACCGGCTATCCATTGCCAGCACCTGTATGCCGCTGGGGCGGTGGGTACCACGAACAGCCGTTTCCACTTTATTCACATGTTGTCCTCCGGGACCGGCAGCGCGGCAGGTTTCCAGCGTTACGTCTTTCGGATCCCACTGCACCTGTTTTTGGATATCAAAAACCGCTACCCCCACAAACCAGTTTTTGCGTTTGTGAAATTTACGGTAAGGGCTTTGCGCAATCCACTGTATGGTGCCTTCCCATGGCGCGCAAAATGCGGCGGCATTTTTTCCTTTCAGCAGCAGGGTAGCAGAGAGCAGGGTACCTTTAAGATCTCCTTTTACATTCTCCATTACCTGTATGCTGATGCCCGCCGCCCGGCCTTCCCTGATCATCATTTCCTGCACCTTTGCCACTACCCTGCTGCATTCTGCAGGGCCGCGGCCGGAGGTGATCTGTACTATCATTTGTTCCATAATTATTAGTCTTTATTCATTCTTACAATGGCGGGCATAAACCGGCCTTGTACGTCTACTAATTCCTGCTGTGCGCTGATCACATTTTCAATGTTTTTATACGCCAGCGGGTTTTCTTCCACGCTGCCACCGATAAGGGTTACCCCTGTGGCAGCCAGCATTTTTTTCATCCCGGATACGGTCATGTTTTCCTTTGCCCTTTTGCGGCTCATGGCCCTGCCTGCGCCATGTGAGGCGGAGTACAAGGCGTTATCCACGCCCTTGCCCATTACGAGATAGGCAGCGGTGCACATGCTGCCGGGAATGATGCCCATTTCGCCGGCATGAGCCGGGGTAGCACCTTTACGGTGAATGATCACCTGTTGCCCGTTTGCCAGGGTATCTTCCCAGGCAAAGTTGTGGTGGTTCTCCACTTTGGCAAGGGGCTGTAAGCCCAACGCTTTTGCCAGGTTGAGGTGTATACGGTCGTGACATGCTTTTGCATAATCGCCCGCCAGGTTCATCGACAGCCAGTACTCTTGTCCCGCTTCACTGTTGAGATCCAGCCAGGCCAGCTG
The DNA here is from genome assembly GCA_039593235.1 of Chitinophaga sp. Classification (GTDB taxonomy): domain Bacteria; phylum Bacteroidota; class Bacteroidia; order Chitinophagales; family Chitinophagaceae; genus Chitinophaga. The sequence continues at coordinate 2,643 of JBCNPS010000692.1, forward strand.
CTGCGCCGATTTTGGCAGCTTGCAGGTGTCCATGGCAATGCGGGTATAATGCTGCGCGATGTTGGCCCCCAGGCCACGGCTGCCGGAATGCGACAACAAGGCCAGGTGTTTTTTGGGCGGCAGCTGCAGCGCATTGTCTTCTTTCAATTCAATTATACCAAACTCCACGAAGTGATTGCCACTACCGGAAGAACCCAGTTGCCGTGCAGCTTTTGCCTGCAATTTCCGCAGCAGTTCTGTTGCCTGGAATACGGCACTATCCAGCACTTCATGTTCCTGCGGTATTTCCAGTCCTCCTTCCATACCAAAGTGAGTATGTTCTTTTAACGCCAGTTTTACCTGGTGGGAATAGC
>JBCNPS010000693.1:0-2969 GCA_039593235.1 Chitinophaga sp.
TGCCAGCGTGCCGGTCTCGCTGGCGCAGATGCAGCTGCCCAAGCTGCTGCCCAAGTTCCTCGGCCAGGATGCACTGGTATCACATATCTGGAGCAAGTACGGGCGATGCGATTACCTGTTCAATTGTGCCGGCAGTATTGAGGTGGGTACCATAGAAGAAATGGATATTGACAGGATGACAGCCATGCTACGTTTGAACATAGAGTCAACCTTCCGTATCACTTATGTGATGCTGAAGAAATTCAGGGAACAGGGGTTTGGGCATATCGTTAACCTGTCGAGCGTGCTGGGTACCAAAGTGAGGGCCACCGCCGGTGCATATGCGGCCACAAAATTCGCCATGGAGGCGTTGGCGGAAGCGTTAAGAATGGAGTTAACCGATTCCCGGATAAAGATCAGCTGCATTGAACCCGGACTGGTAATGACGGAGCTGCATAAAAACTGGAAAGTACATCCGAAGGAAAGTATGAATATCAGTCATCCGCTGTCCACCACGGATATTGTGGAGGTGGTAAAGTTCATTATGTCGCAGCCGGAACATGTGAACATCCCGAAACTGATGATCCTTCCCAAAGGGCATAATATTTAGGGCGGGCGGAATATTTTTTTTCTGAACGCAAAGAAAGCAGACGCCATCTGTAAGGCGTTTGCTTTCTTTGTTAAATTTATTGCAGGTGCTCCGTAAAGAAAGAGGTTAGTTTATTTTATGTACCGTTCCGCTTGTGTATCTGGTTTTACCACCGGTAAATTCCACATAACGTTGCTCCGCAGCCGCTTCTATAATTTTCTTTCTTTGTTCCGGAGATTGTGAATGCTGAAGTGCATCCCGGTTAGCCGCTCCCATATCATACATGCTTACAGTGGCTATGGCTTTCATTCTCGGATCAATTTTAGCAGCGCTGATCACAAAGCTGCCACTACCGCAAATTCCGATGACACCTATTTTGTGCCTGTCAACAAATGAACGGGTGCCAAGAAAATCAACGGCCGCACTAAAATCTTCCGCATATATATCAGGTGCAACGGCGTTACGCGGCTGCCCCTCACTCTCGCCCCAGAAAGACAGGTCAAGCGATAAAGTAATGAAGCCACGTTCCGCCATATTGGCGGCATATACATTGGCGCTTTGTTCTTTTACCGCTCCCATAGGATGCCCTACAATGATGGCGGCATGTTTTTTATGCCGGTCCAAACCCTTGTGAATAAAAAGATGCCCTGCAACATCCATATTGTACTGGTTCTTAAAAGTAACCTTATACATGGCAATGCTATCGCTTACCCGGAAGGTTGTATAACCCCTGGGTGATATCTGCTCCATCTCCGGCATTTTTTTGTTTTGTTGTGTTTGAGCAGATGATGATCCTGTTATCAGGAACATGGCTGCTATAATTACTATATGCTTCATCGTTATTCCAATTTGCTTTATTACAAGGCAAAGGTAGCTGCATCACTATTCCTGCTGATAATGATAATCAAACCGATCATTATGATTTTCAAACCTGGTTTTTTAAACAGCTTTCAGATTAATGGTTAAGAAAAAAGGGATTTCTTTGTATTTTTAGTAAAAGCATATCTCCTATGGAAAACCGGGCTAAGTTTTTAACGGACCAGCCTCATCGGTCAAAAGCCAATGCAGAAAACGCCGGGGAGAAAGCCATCCGGCTTCCGGCAGTAAATGTTCCGTCTATTGCCCGGGGCAGTGGCGTAGTGCAGCGGGTGGTAAATAATCTTAACCTGGGAGGGGCTGGAAAAGACACTATCCGGCAGGTATTACTTGACCCGGCAATAAAGGGGATCTATGCCCTGCCGGATAAATTTGAAACTGATCTTCGTAAAGGATCCCTGCAACTGGACAGGGCGCAAACTGCAGAAGCAGAAATTGATTATAGTCCGAACCCGGGAAGGGGCAAGAGTACAGGGGATTTTGATGACGTAGGTACGTTGGGGAAATGGGAACGGTTGGCCACTACGCATGATACAGCAAAAAAAACACAGGATGTAGGTCATCTTATTGCAGATGAATTTTTTGATAGCGGCCAGAAAAAATTGGCTTACGCGGCTGGTAACCTGGCCCCTCAGAACGCAGAGCAAAATGAACAGGCCTACAGGCAGTTCCTTGAATCAAAGGCCGGCGATGATCTGAAAAGAGGCGCTACTGTTGGCATCAAAGTGGATCTGACCTACTCTCCGGATACGATTACAGTCCCGGTTTCCGTGCTGGTAGAACGGGGTGCCCTAAAAGTATTGGACCAGGTAAAACATGACCTGTTGGTGAAAAGTGGTCACAAAATAGATATCCCCAGGCGTTTTCCTACTACCTGGAACTTTGAACGGAAATTTGTTTCAGGCGTATTGCCCCCGTTGATCCCTGCAAAAAAAGGAGCGAAAAATCCTCCTCCTCCATTGCCACAGGTAGTTCCCGTTGGTTTGGTACCCTCTCCCCAGTTAAGTAATACCCACTTTTCGCCGTTTGATCCGTCAAGAACCACCTATACACCTGCGGTACCTTTTTCCGTTAGTAATATATCAACCAGCAGCACCCTGGAACAGCACAGCTTTCAACAGCAACAGCCGTTTTACGACCCCGAGGCGAAAAGAAATCCTGCCAGGATTGGCGCTCACCCTGAAAGCGGTAACTACACCCGCGATCAGCAGAAACGTTCCCGCGCTTTGATCCTGCGTGCAAACAAAAGCAAGTTTATAACAGCTTTAGATAAAGGGTCAAAAACCATCTTTAAAAGAAGAAGGAAAGAGCAGAAAAAAAGTTCGGCTTCCCGCAGCTTTTTTGGGGTGTTAACCGGCTCTCTCAGGAACCTGGTATTTGGAGCCCCGCCGGATCTGAAATTAATGAATGACCGTTTTTATGCCAGGATGGTAAGGTTGATACAACAGGCTGTTGAGGGAGAAAAAAAGAAAGATCTTGTAAAGAAGATAAAACTGGAATTTGATAAAGAAGGTTATACCGAACA
>JBCNPS010000694.1:0-2916 GCA_039593235.1 Chitinophaga sp.
AGGTAATGCGGGAGGTGTTGCGGATCTGCGCGCGGTTCAATTCTGATTGGTTATTACCTGAAATAAAGCTGCCGAATACGATGGAGGCGTTTTCAGTAAGCGTGCCATCAGGATTGTAGAGCATGGCAATGGGGAAAGCTTCGTCTGAAATCCTTCTCCATACCGGCGTATTGCTGGGATGGTTTAGTATCGGGTAGAAATAATTTGTTTGTGTGAAGTTCAGGTCGTTTTCCACTTTGAGCCACGGTAACGCCTGTATGGAGCCGCGTGCGCGGAGGTTATAGGTTTTGAAGTTATCCGGGTTGTAGCGGAAGATGCCATCCTGCGCCATGTAGCGGCCGGAGAGGTAATAGTTTACATTTTTGCTGCTGCCGGAAAGACTGAGATTATGTTCCATAGATGGATTGTTATCTGCATAGAGTTCTCTCAGCCAGTCGGTGTTGCCGTAGTAAACATATTCGCCTGTAGTGGGATTGATGTCTGTTTTGGGCAGGGAAGGATCGTCGTTCCTGCGTTTCAGTTCATCGAGGTAGTCTAACGAGAACGGGAATACGGAGTTAGCCTTTTGCGGGTGAGACGCATAATCGTTCCAGGAGGTGAATGCCTCATCAAAGTTTTTGGCCCATTCGTAACCGTTAGTGATCATTTTGGGTTTAATGGTGCGTTCGTTAATCGAATAGCTACCGGAATAGTTGAGCGTGGTTTTATCTTTTGCCGGGCTTTTGGTGGTGATGAGGATAACGCCGAACGATCCCCGGGAACCATAAATGGCGGCGGCAGCGGCGTCTTTCAGCACTGTAACGCTTTCAATGTCGTTGGGATTGAGGAGGGAGGGCTCTCCGGGTACGCCATCGATGAGCACGAGGGCGCTGCCGCCTGCGCCGATGGAGGTGGTGCCACGTACATTATAGGTGGCGCTGCGGGTAGGCTTACCGTCCGTCATGCGGATATTAAGATTAGGGATAACGCCCTGTAATCCGCGGGTAACGCTGGTAAGCGGCCTGTTTTGAAATACCTCGCTGCCCACCTGGTCTACCGCGCCGGTGAGATTTACTTTCTTTTGTGTACCATAACCAACTACCACAAGGTCCTGCAGTTGTTTGGCGGAAGATGTGAGCTGAAGGTCGATGGTATTGCTGTTGCCAACGGGAATTTCCTGTGGGGTATAGCCTACAAAGGAAAAAACAAGGACCGCTTCATTGCCGGGTACCGCAAGCTGGTAACGGCCTTCCGTATTGGTGGTAATACCGGTGGTACTGCCTTTCACCCTTACGTTCACGCCAATGAGTATCTCTCCTTTATCGTTGGTAACCTGTCCCTTTACATTCCGGGACGTTTGGCCTGATAGGGCATAAGGCCATGCCAGCAGCAGGAAACAGCATATGTACATCCTGTACATAACAGTGCAGCTAAAGTGATTCATAACTGGAAGTGTTTTGTTTTGGTTGATCCTTTTTCTATAACATGAAATTGTTTATTGATCCGTTGACAATGATTCTTCTGGCCTTTTTCCGGATCTGATGTGGCATTTAATTAACGTTGGAACATACGGTGCGCATCGATGTTATGTTTAAAATTAAACAAAATTTAATTAAATTAAAGTAAATGTAAGTAAACTATTTAATATTTTTAAATATTTTTTAACCTGTGAAAATATGACTATTCCTGGCTTTGTAAAGGGGTATATCTATAATAGTGGCGGTTTTACAGAAAACGGCGCTGGAATCTTGATTAATAATTTTATATTTGATGAAAGAAATTTAAACAGAAAGAAGAAACTCAACTTTCCATGAATATTACAGACAGACATCAGCTGATCCTGCAGAAGTTGCAGGAAAACGGGAAAGTGGATATCCAGGAACTGAGTGATGCATTGCAGGTATCGGGTGTGACTATACGTAAAGACCTTAAGCTGCTGGAGGAGAAAAAGTTGTTGTTCCGTACCAAAGGCGGCGGGTCTACGCAGAATCCTTATACGGTAGAGCGGCCCATCAATGAAAAGGAGTTTATTAAAGCAGATGAAAAGAAGAAGATAGCCAAAGCGGCGGAAACGCTGATTGGTATGAACGATTCCATCATTATTGGTTCGGGCACCACTGCTTTTGAGCTTACGCGCTACCTGCATCCGTCCAAACATATCACGGTGATCACGCCGGCGCTGAAAGTAGCGCTGGAACTTTGTAACCGCCCTTTTGTGGATGTATTGCAGATAGGTGGGCTTATCCATCAAACTTCCTCTTCTGCGGCGGGTTCCTTCGCGGAGCGCCTGCTGGACGATATTTCCTGTGGCGTATTATTTATAGGGGTAGATGGGATTGATATGGAGTTTGGCCTTTCTATTACCAACCTGGCCGAGGCAAGCCTTAATATGAAGATGATCAACCTGGCGCAAACCGTGGTGATCATGGCGGACAGCTCCAAGTTCAACCGTCGCGGTATTGGCCGTATCTGCAGCCTGGAACAGGTAGATTATATTATTACGGATAACCTCGTAGCTGCCGATACCGTTAAAACACTCACGGAACATGGTGTGAAAGTGATCATTGCAGAATAGCCGGCATACGTTCCTTATAGAAGGAAGATGACCGGTTCTCACTTTTTTTTATAACTTTGCTGCGTGAGAAAGGCAGTCGCTATATTTTTAATGGCCCTCTACCTGCTGGGCACTACTGAAGCAGGGCAGGTGTTAAAACTGCCGCTGCTGGTGGAGCATTATATCAAGCACAAAGGGGAGAGTCCCGGTATTACGCTTTTTTCATTCTTTAAAATGCATTACGTGGACCCCCAGCCCTATGATGCAGATTATCAGCAGGATATGGAGCTGCCGTTTAAAACCTGCCTGTATTTTTTCACACTTACCCCTCCCAGTATATTACCCGTTTTACCGCAACTATCCTTTAAAGTGCCTGCAGAGGC
>JBCNPS010000695.1:0-2913 GCA_039593235.1 Chitinophaga sp.
GTTATGGCCTGGCCTGTGTGGTCACAGGATTAATATCCGACTATGTCAGCATCTGGTATCATAAAGGCGCGGTGGGTGTGGGAGCATCAGGAGCCATTTTCGGTATTTACGGTGTGTTCCTGGCGCTGCTAACCACTTCCCTTTTCCCAACCGAAATACGGAAGGCATTCCTGGCTTATATCGGCTTATTCATAGCGCTGAATGTAATTGCGGCGGCAGTTTCACAAGGTGTGGATAACGCCGCACACCTGGCTGGCTTTTTAAGCGGTGCCCTTACCGGGTATCTCTTCTTTTTTACATTAACCAAGGCAGATGGAGAAAGACTCATACACTGAGCCTCTTCCGAAATGCTAATTAGTTACATTTGTACACTCAAACGCAACAAAAAAGATGATGAATAAATTATGGTGGCTGTTGTGTGCATGCGCAATAATGATATTGAGCTGCAAAAACAAAACAACAGACAAAGCCAACACAACTGCCAACGATTCCACACCTCCCGCCATTAACAGCACTCCGGACGATACCGTTCAGTTGGGTAATAAAATCTTTTTCGTATACTTTATCGAAAAAGCAGATTTCGATAAATTTCCACCGGCCCCTGTTGATTCCAACGAAACAGATGTGCTGGCGAAAGATACCCTTGTAAAAAGAGAAGGCAATAAACTGACCATCCGGTTGGGAAATGGAAAACAAAGGATCATGGCCAACAATAACAGCGACGGCGAGGATTATATAGGCTATACATATGCCGCCAATTACCCATCGATCAAAAGAAAAGGCTTTTTTGTTTCCTACTACGAAGGCAGCGCTTTCGAACTGGTGAATACCCAGAATGGCGATTCCCAGGTAACCTGGTCTGCCCCGGCAATTTCACCGGATAAAAAATATATCCTCACTGCGTCAATGGACCTGGTAGCGGCTTTTGACCCAAATGGATTTCAATTGTTTTCAGTAAACGGCAACGACATAAAAGCGGTGGGAGAAGCCAGTATTGACGATTGGGGCCCTGGTCTTGTACAATGGATCAATAACAAAACCATTCTGTCTGAATACATTACCATTGATGAAGAAGGTAATACACAAATTCGCTATGTAAAAATGGTAATGCAATAACAGTATTCAGTATATTTAGAGAGAGATCAACAACATCAAATCCACGCCTCATGAAAAAACTGTTCACCGCGGGTTTATTAATGGCACTGGCTTGTTGCTATACGGCTTTTGCCACACCTTCATCAATCACTACGGCATTCCAGGCGCCCACCATGAATATAGAAGGTACCGCCAGTTCCATTGTCAGTAAACTGGATAAATCGCTGATGCTAACAGATGCACAGAAGCCGCGGCTACTCAATATAGTGACCAATTACCTGCGACAGAAGGTCAATATCCAGCCCTTACAGCAAAGCAACCTGAAAGCATATACGACCAAGATGAACAGTATGCAGAATGGATTACATGCAAAACTGAAACCGTTGCTCACCCTGTCACAATACACGGAGTTCCTGGGATTGAAGCCCAAAACCTTTGATGATACGAATGTTTTATCGCAGTTATACTACTAAGAGATTATCTCATAGGACCTGAGAATCTTTCCATAGGCATCTTCCTGGACGCTTCATTTCTCTTTTATTTTCTTCAGATGATAATCTGCCTATCGCGCGCTATTACGCGCCAGTTAGCCGTTACCGCATTATGCGCAGCCACATAGGCCTTTTCATATAATGCCACTGTTGGACAAACATGTTTTGGTACACCATAAAACACGGTACCTATCGGGTATAAGGAAGCATTCAATACTTTCAATACCAGGTGCTCCTCACTCTGCGATACCGGCACGGCTTCCGGCGCATTCAGGAACTGCACCCGCGGCTGGGGATTCTCGGCTGCCACCGATTTATGGCCAAGGTCAATACAGATATGCTGATCATCAATCACTGAAATCACACGGCTGATCACCAGGGCAGCCCATTGAAAAGGTTGCTCCGGCAGGTTGGCCGCGTACCCTGCATCCCAGAATACAAAGGTACCAGGACTACAGGTAACACCTTTCCTTGCCGCATGCACCGGGAAAGTAGGCGTACCTCCTGCAACAATGTCCGGCTGTGGAAAACCACTATTCACAATCGCCTCCGCCAATGCGGCAACGGGTGCATAGGCCGCATCACAGCGTTCTTTTCGCACAGCCATATCCGTATCATGCAGGTGACCATCGTAGGCGTGCAGCCCTACCGGTACCACTCCCGGTAATGTATCCAGGTATTTGTACAGCTCCAGAGCCTCCTGCCCGGGCTTAATACCGGTGCGGTTCATACCTGTATTCAAATCTATATACACCGGTAAACGGCGCCCCTGTACGGAAAAAACCGCGCTGATAGCCAGTGCGGCATCAACGTTATCAACAACACAGGAATAGGCAGTTTGCGGATACTTTTGCACCAGCTCCAGCAAACGCACGATCTTAGGTCCTACCGGCTGATAAGCCATTAGTGCATCCCCGGCATTTATCATCCCCAGCATCTCTCCTTCCGCAATAGTGGCAAATTTAAATTTTGTTATTCCTGCGTCCATGATCAGCTGTACTACTTCGGCAATCTTACTCGTTTTTACGTGTATACGTAACCGTTGTATGTCATCGATCATTGTTTTTAACAAAGAAATATTATCCTTTATCCTGTCTTCATAAATAACAATCGCCGGAGAGTCAACCTGCGCTGCATTTGTAAGCTGATACCATTCCATACGGAAAATATTTTAAGTTATCACTGCAACTTCGTATGCCCTTCCAGGTTATACGAACAAACTAAGGATCAAACACCCGATCAAACCTGTTATTGATACAATGGTTTCCATTACCGACCAGGTTTTGATCGTATCCTTTACAGTTAACTTAAAGAATTCTTTGAACTT
>JBCNPS010000696.1:0-2908 GCA_039593235.1 Chitinophaga sp.
GCCCCTGCAGTTAAGGTAGCCATAAGGGCCATACAAAGCATAGGTATGCCGCGCATATTTATTCGTATATTTTAGCCTGAAAGATATTAATTTACTGCCAGATGAAAAGTAGTTATTGTCAGGTGGTTATATGCAGATGGGGGCTTGCTGTGCTGTGCAGCCTCCTGCTTGGGGCGTGCGGTAGCCCGGGAAAACAGTCGCTGCGTGTATTCCGCTATAACAGTACCAACGGAATTGCCAGCCTCGACCCCGCGTTTGCAAAAAGCCAGGAAGTAATATGGGCGGTAAAGCAATTGTACAATACGCTGGTGGAGCCGGACAGCAACCTGGTGATCCGCCCATCGCTGGCAAAACAATGGCGCGAATCGGCGGACCACCGCACCTATACCTTCGACCTGAGAACGGATGTATACTTCCACGACAGCGACATCTTCCCCGGGGGCAAAGGCCGCCGGATGACGGCGCACGACGTGGTGTATAGCCTCCGCCGGATCATGGATCCGGCCACGGCATCGCCCGGCGCCTGGATCTTCAACGGCAAACTCTCCGCCGACAGCGGCTTTAAAGCCCTCAATGATTCTACCTTTGAACTAACGCTGTACCGGCCTTTCCACCCGGTGTTGGGTATTCTCAGCATGCAATACTGCTCCATAGTACCGCATGAGGCGATTGAAAAATACGGGAAAGACTTCCGCAACCATCCCTGCGGTACCGGCCCGTTCCGCTTTTTCCTCTGGGACGAAGGACAGGCGCTGGTGCTGCATCGCAACCCGCTCTACTTTGAAACAGATAGCGCCGGGCATCGCCTGCCTTACCTGGAAGCGGTACAGGTAGGCTTCCTCGAAAGCAAGGCATCGGAGTTCCTGCTGTTCCGGCAGGGGCAGCTGGATTTTATGAATGATATAGACGCCTCTTTTAAAGACGAAGTGCTCACCAAACAAGGGCAGCTCCGTAAAGAGTGGGAGGGGAAAATGGTGCTGAACAAACATCCTTACCTGAATACGGAATACCTGGGCTTTCTTACAGATAGCAGCATGGCCGTTGTAAAAGCATCGCCACTCCGATGGAAAAAGATCCGGCAGGCCATCAACTACGGTATAGACCGTACGAAAATGATGACCTATCTCCGCAACGGGATAGGAACCGCTGCCACTGCGGGTTTTGTACCGGCAGGATTGCCGTCTTTCAGCACACAGCGGGTAAAAGGCTATCCCTGCAACCCGGCAATGGCCCGGCAGTTGCTCCGGGAGGCCGGCTTCCCCGACGGGAAAGGATTGCCCGTTATTAAATTACTGTCTATTCCCATTTACGCCGACCTGGCCAACTATGTGGCCAACCAGCTGGAAAACGTAGGCATACGCATACAGGTGGAGATTGTACAGAAAAGCCTGCTGCTGGAGCAAACCGCCCAATCCCAGGCGTTATTTTTCAGGGGCAGCTGGATCGCCGATTATCCCGATGCAGAAAGCTACCTGGCTATGTTCTACAGCAAAAATCCCGCGCCGCCTAATTACACCCGCTACCAAAACCCTGCTTTCGACCGGCTGTATGAAGCCTCCCTGCAGGAGATCAATGACAGCCTCCGCTACGCCCAATACCAGGAGATGGATAATATGATCATGGCAGACGCCGCAGTAGTGCCGCTGTTTTACGATGAAGTGGTAAGACTGGTACAACCCAACATCTCCGGATTCAGCAATAACGGTATGAATCTCTTAGAGTTACGTCGGGTAAAGAAAAATTAAAATTTAAAATTATTTTAACATTTTATTCACCACCCCGTTTAGCCATACTGGTTTTATATCCGCTTAATTAGCTTACCTTTGACGCTTATTTGTCACTTTATAAAGTATTGAAATGACGGCGATCCTGATATTCTTTTGTGTGCATTGGTTCTTTTCCTTGTTTTTTCACACATTTTATTTACACCGTTATGCATCTCACCAGATGTATACTACCAGCAAATTCTGGGAACGATTCTTTTATTTCAGCACCTGGTTTTTCCAGGGTTCATCATACCTGATTCCAAGAGCTTATGGCGTTATGCACCGCATGCACCATGAATTTAGCGATACTGAACATGATCCGCATTCCCCGCACTTCTTTAAAGACGTATGGGGCATGATGGTGCAAACCCGCAAGATCTACAATGGTTTTGTAACCCGTACCAGCAAGGTGGATCCTAAATTTACCCAGGAGCCATTGCCGGAATGGGATGCTATGGATAAATTCGGCGACAGCAACATTACCCGCTTCCTCTGGATGGCTGCATACGTAGCATTTTATGTGGTATTTGTTCCTGCAGGCATGTGGTACCTTTATTTACTGCTGCCTATCCATTTCCTGATGGGACCTGTACAGGGCGCTATCGTTAACTGGTGCGGTCATAAATACGGCTACCAGAACTTCGACAACAACGACCACTCAAGAAACACTTCCCCATGGGGCATTGTACTGTTGGGTGAACTGTTCCAGAACAACCACCACAAATTTAAAGACAGTCCTAACTTTGCCAAGAAATGGTATGAGCTGGACCCAAGCTACCAGGTAATGAAGGTATTGAACTTCATTGGTATCATTAAACTGAAACCTGCCATGGTTACAGCACAGATGAAGAAAGCCAAAGCTGCTTGATAACAGTTACTTCGTACAATCAATCTGTTACAATAATAGAAAGTGCCTTGCCGTAATGGTGAGGCATTTTTTATTGATCGCCTTCGGCGATCACCGGAAGGGTTTGAAAGAAACGTGTTGCGCCAGCGCCAGCATAGGTCGGTCGCCTTCACTATCGCCGTAGGCGTATATTTCCTGGAAGTTTTCCAGGCGGTAAGCTTCGCGGATACGCGTTACTTTTTCAGCGCCGTTACAATTGATTCCCTGGATCTTACCGGTAAGGTGTTTATTTTTT
>JBCNPS010000697.1:0-2837 GCA_039593235.1 Chitinophaga sp.
GTGCCAGGCGCTTGGGTACCAGTTCGCCGAAGATCAGCGTGATGAAGGTGATCAGGCTGACCGCCAGCGCCGTGCCGATGCTCATAGGAACGGCTATGCCGGCTTCTTTCAAAGCATTTTATGCTATTCACAACGGCCAGCAAAAGGCCAGGGCCGGCCTGGTGGATGCGGATCAGCTGCTGAGCGTGGAAGATATCATTACGCAGTGGCAGCACTGGAAAAACCTGCTGGACACAGGCACCTTCAATTATCATGATGAGCCCATACTTTCCACACCGGATACCGGCATTAAAAACGATTGGTGGAACCCGCTGTGGATCCCTTTTACAGGCGACGGCTTCGGCAATCACCTCTGTATTGACCTGGACCCCGCACCCGAAGGCAAACACGGGCAAATCATCACTTTCTGGCACGACGACAGCCACCGTGCCGTTGTAGCCGGCTCTTTTGAAGAATGGCTGCAGGACTATCTCAGCGCCATGGAAAAAGGAGCATATATTTTTGTGAAGAAATGGGGAATCGTACACAAAGATACCTTCCTGAATTACAACGACTGATGATACTGTACCGGCGAACTGCCCGTCCACCGCTTGAAAGCCCTCGTAAACGCGCTTAGCTCATTATAACCAAGCATCCAGGAAATATCTTTCAAAGGATAATTACCGGAAGAAATATAATACACCGCCAGTGAATGTCGCACCGCATCTGCAATATCCTGATACTTTACACCCTCTTCTTTCAGTTTCCGCTGTAAACTGCGCGGACTCATGTTAAAGTTTGCCGCCATATTGTTCAGCGACGATACACCAAGATAGGAGTTGGCCAGCAGGTAATTATAGATCCTGTTCTGCAGGGTTTGCGGCTGCCCCTGTACTTTAGGCAGGCTGCTCACTTTTTGCAGTAACAGGTTCTGAAGTTCATAATTGGCCGTTAACAAGGGCTCATCCCAATACCTGCTGTCGAACACCAGCACATATTCTCCCGCCCGTTTTGAGGGTTTACAACGAAAAACACGCTCATACTCCGCCGGGTCGGGAACCGTGTATGCCAGTCGCGCTGCCTGAGGAACAATTTTCTCCAGCAGCAAACCATCCAGTTCATGGATCACCATCATCAATAAAAGATCAATCAATTGCCGGAAAGCATAAGGCGGAGCGGCGCCATAATCCACCACCGGCAGCAGCCGTACGGTAAAGTTCCTGGCAGTGCGGGTTACCTCCATCCTGCACTGGTCTGTAACCAGGTGGGTTAAAGCCGCAGCATGCGTGAGCGCGTCTCCTACCGTAGCGCTGCTCCTGATAATTTCCCCTACCACACCCAGGGCGGCGGGTTGCAGCGATTCGCCGAAATGTAATCCAAATAAAGGATCGTTGGTTAACCTGCCTGCATTCAGCCACAGGTCCTGCAGCTGCTGTGCGGTAACAGGTGCGGTATGACTCTTTTTCAACGCTCCCAGGTCGATGCCCGCCAGCTTACAAAGCTGCGCCGCATCTACATCGCGCTGCACCGCATATGCGATAATACTTAATACCAGCTGTTTCATATAACAAAGGTATTGGCTCTGCAGATTACAAAAATCATTGTGTCGTAAAATGGTAAGTATTTGTCGGGTAAAGATAAATGATAAAGGGTGAGCAGGTAATAGCTTTGCATTATCAATTCATCAACAATAAAAAATTATAAAAATGGAACAGCAAACATTACAGGTAGTAACAGATTTTGTAAATGCCGTACAACAGGTGAACCTTGAAAAACTGGGCGCGCTGCTGCACCCGGAAATAACCTGGGAACAACCGGGCAACAACCGTTTCTCCGGTATCAAAAAATCCAGCGGGGAAGTATTCCAGATGGTAGGCGGTATGTTTGAAGTATCACAGAATACCATGTCGCTCCACGCGGTAAAAACCATCGCTGTAAATGGCAACCAGGCGTCTGTAGTACTTACCTGGAAAGCATCCAGACCGGGAGCAGAATTGCATACAGATAACGTTGACGTATATACGGTAAAAGATGGAAAAATTGTAGCGGCCAAAATATACGCGGAAGATATCCTGCAGGAAAATACTTTCTGGGGTAACTGATCAAACCATATATTACGGGCAACACCTTCCGGCCAACGGGCAGCCTGGAAGGTGTTTTTTATGCACAAATACTTCCCCTCCTGTTACGGATAACAGTCGCTTTTTTTTCTGCATTTGTTAAATAAGGAGAAATCAACTACCGGTTGTATTCTTATAGCTACGCGTTACTTTTATTCTCCCTGAGGTGTAGGAACAGATAGATACAGACCAATCGACTACTTCACAGGCAGAGGGTTTACCGTACATGAATATACGAAAATAAAATGATCCCATACGGGGAAAATTCCCGGTATGTACCTTGCAATACGGTAAAAAGAACATTTGTAAAAAACTGTATTTCAATAAACAAATCAAGTGGCATTATTGTTGAATAATAACCAGCGTCAGGCAATCATTTTTTTTAAATTAAAAAAGCATAAACATGAAAACTCCAAAATTTCTCATAGCTGCGGCAGTTGGTATTGCAATAACACTGGCAGGCCAGCACACTTTTGCACAGGGAATAGACAGTACCGCCAAAAAAGTAGGGCATAAAACCGCTTCCATTGCCGTTAAAGGGGCCTCCGCCGTTACGGACAAAATTTATAAAGGCAAGGAAGGACCCGGCGGAGAAACCGTTTACATCGATAAAAAAGACAGGAAATATATTGTAGACGAAAAAGGCAAGAAGGTGCGGGAAACCATCACCGCACAGAGCAAGGCCAAGGAAGAGGCGACCGTCGAGACGAAATATTATGCCGAAACGATGCTCGGCAT
>JBCNPS010000698.1:0-2830 GCA_039593235.1 Chitinophaga sp.
CGGCAGGCCTGGATGTGGCGGCTTTCCGGACGCTTGTGCAGCCGGACACATAGACCACTCCTAAGTATCGAAGAAGTATAAGAGAAGTATAAGCACAGTAACCGGGGACCTCACCAACCAGCGGATCCCCGGGTTTAATCAATCTTCATTCAACACCAGGAACCCCTCCGTTGTCTGAATATCCGCATAGTAAAAAGCCAGCGCTGCCATTAATACCTTCTGCACCTGTGAAGCGGTTACCTTTTCCCCATCAACATCCAGCGCCCTGGTGGCACAGGCATCGGAAATAACGGTGCAGTTGTAGCCCAGGTCTTTCGCCGCCCGGGTAGTCGCATCCACACATACATGCGTCATCATCCCGGTGATGACCAGGTCTGTGATCCCCACCGATTGCAGGTACTCCTGTAATACTGTTTCCCGAAAGCTGTTGGGATACTGTTTTACAATTAGCTTCTCACCTGGTACAGGCGCTACCTCCCGGTTAATCTCCGCACCGGGCGTATTTGCTACCAGGAACCCGGCAGATGCATCTGCAGCCATGTGCTGAATGTAAATAACGGGTACCCCTTCCTTCCGGCACTTTTCCAATATCCTGCTGATATTGGCTGCCGCACTTTCGGGGTTTACCAATTCCATTTTACCTCCTTTGAAGTAATCGTTCTGAACATCGATAATCATTAATGCCTGTTTTCCCATTGTTTTTTGTTTTACTTACACAAAGGTGGGCGCAATGCAACACATCCCGGTTGACCTAGATCAACCTGAATGTTAAATAATGAACAGGGAACTATTTACGTTTTGCTTTCAGCATCCGGCTGAAGAACGCAGGTGTTACGCCTATAAAGGAAGCGATTTGCTGCTGTGTGAGGGAGTTTGCAATATGGGCGTAACGTTGCTGAAACTTTTCAAAACGCTCTGCTGCTGTAAGACTTAATATATCCGTGACCCGCTGCTGGTTAACCGCAAAGGCCCGTTCTGTAAGGATCCTGAAGTACCGTTCAAACGAGGGGATCTTTCTGAACAGTTCTTCCCGTTTCTCTTTTGTGAGTATAAGCGTACCGGTATTTTCAATGGCCTCAATAAACAGATTACCCGGCTTCTCAAAAACGAAGCTCATATAATCCACCACCCACCAGTCCGTTGGTGCAATGGTAAGTATATGCTCTTCTCCCTTCTGGTCAAGGAGATAACTTTTCACACAGCCATTGGTGATAAAAATAAAATTGTTGCAATTATTGCCTTCCCGCTGCAGGTATTCTTTCCTGTAATATTCTCTTGGTTGCAGGAGCGAAAGAAAATATTTTTTTTCTTCTTCCACCATTGAAATATAATTACCCACATTCCGGAGAATCAATGCCTGTCCATCCATCGGATTTGTTTCTATTTACACGGGAAGTTACCTAATCGCCGGGCAATAACAATATTTCTGTTGATTCCGTCAATAAATAATCCTTACTTTCGGATATAAATATTATTTGATCATGGAAGATGTAAAAGCGCTCAACAGTGTTGCGGAATTTCACAGCACCTTCAGGCATCCAATTGAAAAAATACCCACTATCCCGAGCCAGCAAAGGTGCGATTTAAGGGTATCCCTGATCCAGGAAGAATTGAACGAACTGAAAGAGGCGATTGCAGGAAATAATTTAGTGGAGATAGCAGATGCACTTTGCGATCTGCAATACGTATTATCCGGCGCTATCCTGGAATTTGGGCTGGGAGAGAAATTCAATGCGCTTTTTAATGAAGTGCACAGGTCCAATATGAGTAAAGCCTGTAAGTCGCCCGAAGAAGCAGAGAACACTGTTGCGCACTACAGCAAAGCTGAAAATACAGAATGTTATTATACCCAAGTAGATGATCTTTACCTGGTGTACAGGAAATCGGATAACAAAACGCTGAAATCAGTCAATTATTCTGCAGCACAGTTAAACCAGCTTTTGTAAGATATAAGCCGGATGAAAACGGCAGGCTTTCATCCGGCTGCATTCAGTTATGATTTCCTGTTCAGATCAGTGATCAGTAACGGGTTGTCTTTTCTTAAATCGTTGATCAATCCGGCAACTTCTGTAGTAGTAGGATTCCGCATTAATTTTTCCAGTTCATGATTGGTGATCCCCACCAGCTGCAAGAAAGATACTTCTCCATGCGGCGTTTCTATCCTTCCCAGTTCAGGATCAAGGGCCAGCACAAAGGCGGTTATTTCCGTTTGAGTATCCAGTCGTATGGGGCCTTTTGCAGGTATAAAATGATTCTCTTCAAACCATTTTCCACTGTTAAATACATAACGCGCAAGGTTGTTCATTACATGCACTGCCCATAGCGGGTCCGCCTTGTCATCCGCAAACGGCTTTAGTCTGAAAGTAAATTCAAAACCCCATTTACTGAATTGGCCGCCGGCCTTTTCACTGTCGTAGTAAAGTTCGGACATTCCATAACTGATAATATGACGGTGAAAATCCTGTTTGGCAGAATCATAAATGCTGGCGCCATCTATCGGATCTGTTCCGCCGGCCATATAATGTATGCCGCAAAGCGGGCCATAATGACGGGGATCTGTTTTTCCGTATACCTTTTCCAATGCACCATCTATGGAAAACCATCCAACAGCGTCTTCTTCTCTGAATTGTTGTTTATATTCTTCGGGAGTCATAAGCATACCAGGTTAAAACAATTAAACAACGCCAATATAAGCCAACTTGTGAAAAAAGCCATGCTTTACACCGCTTTAAAACAGGGAAACCGGTTTGTTGTAAGTAAATTACCTTCTTCCGGCGGCAGGTCGTACAGGTCCTTGTCGCTCGGTGCGCCCGGGTCGATCTGGTTCTTG
>JBCNPS010000699.1:0-2799 GCA_039593235.1 Chitinophaga sp.
AGGCCGAAGAAATCCTGGAATGGACCAAACCGAAAACGGGTCCCGCAGCCGAAACCGGCGCAGATACATCCCTGGAGAAAGCATAAAGTCAGCATGGATCTTAATTAAAAATTGATGGATTTTTCAACCTGGAAAAATATTGAATTTGCCTACCCGGCTTTCCTGTGGCTCCTGCTGCTGGTGCCGGTATTAATATACTGGTACTTTGCACGGCGTAAAGGCAGGCAAAGCGTAATGATGGTATCTTCCATTGAAGGTTTGAAAGGACTGCCTGTGTCCTGGAAAATACGTTTCAGACCCTTATTGCTTGTGCTGCGTATCCTGGCGGTGATGGCACTGATCGTAGCCCTGGCACGCCCGCAAACATCCAACACTTCCGAAAGCATCGATAGCGAAGGAATTGATATTGTAATGGCGATCGATATTTCAGGCAGTATGCTGGCGGAAGATCTGCAGCCTAACCGTATGGAAGCAGCCAAGCGGGTAGCCACCGACTTTGTGGATAAACGCATCAGCGACCGTATAGGCCTGGTAGTATTTTCCGGTGAAAGCTTCACCCAGTGCCCTATCACCACCGATCATGCAGTATTGAAGAACCAGATCATGCAGGTGAAGAGCGGTATGCTGCAGGACGGAACCGCTATTGGTATGGGACTCGCCACATCGGTAGACCGTCTTCGCAACAGCCGTGCAAAAAGTAAAGTGATCATTCTCCTTACAGACGGTGTGAACAATACCGGCCTGGTAGACCCCCTCACTGCACTGGAAATAGCCAAGGCATTTAAGATCCGCGTATACACCATTGGCGTAGGTACCATTGGTAAAGCGCCCTTCCCTATGCCGATGTCTGATGGCAGCGTGCAAATGGTAATGCAGGACGTGCAGATCGATGAACCACTGATGAAAAAGATCTCCAAGGAAACCGGTGGTAAATATTTCCGCGCCACTAACACCAATGATCTGAAAAGCATCTACAACGAAATTGACCAGCTGGAAAAAACAAAAGTGGAAATCACTTCCTATAAACGTTTTGCAGAACACTTCTTCCTGCTGGCAATGATTGCTTTAGCCTGTATGCTGCTGGAAGTGGTACTGCGCTACACGCTGTTCAAGAGCCTGCCTTAGCGGGGGAGCGCCTTCGGCGCTTGTAAATTGTCTTGGAGCAGGATTACGCTGATTATACTGATTTTATTTTCTGGGATTTTATAAAAAATTAAGGGAGATGGAAAGCTGATGTACCAGTTTTTTATCTCCCTTAATTCTTTAAATGTATAAGTGATTACATCAATCTTACTTTTAGTTTTTATAAAATCCCCCAAAATAAAATCAGAAAAATCAGCATAATCAGCGTAATCCTGCTCCAAGACAAGCACCGAAGGCGCTCCCTCCGCATAAAACAAAATTCGCGTACCTTTGGACATCTTATAAATATGCAAGCAACAGTATATAAATCAACGGGAAGCTGGTATCTAGTTAAAACCGCCACTGGCGAAATATTCCAGGCGAGGATGAAAGGTATTTTCAAAAAGAATGAAGATATCACTTCTACCAATCCTATTGCTGTAGGGGATATCGTGGAAATTGTGGAAGATGATAGCGATGCCAGCGCCAAAAACGCCATGATCACGGAAATAGGCGCCCGGAAGAATTATATAGTGCGCAGCTCTCCTCATGGTAAAAACAAAAAACATATAGTAGCCGCCAATATGGACCAGACGATGCTGGTGTGTACAGTAAAGGAACCCCGCACTTCGCAGGGCTTTATTGACCGCTTCCTGGTTACTGCTGCAGCTTATCATATTCCCGTAATACTGGTTTTCAATAAACAGGATATTTACAGGGAAAAGGAAAACGAAAAATTTGAAGAACTGGCGGAGCTCTACACCGATATTGGCTACCAGGTATTATTGATCTCTGCTGTTAATGGCAATGGAGTGGATGAGGTAAGGGCGTTGCTGAAAGATAAAACCACTTTAATGGCAGGACATTCCGGGGTGGGTAAGTCGTCCCTGATCAATGTACTGATGCCCGGCCTTGACCTCAGAACCAAAGCGGTGAGCGGTTGGAGCGGCAAAGGATTACATACCACTACCTCTGCTGAAATGTACGACCTGCCTTTTGGAGGTTGCCTGATAGATACCCCCGGTGTCAGGGAATTTGGGATCGTAGACATTTCAAAACCGGAACTCTCCCATTATTTTCTTGAAATGCAACCCTATATTTCTCAATGCCAGTTTAATAACTGTTTGCACATTAATGAGCCCGGCTGCGCCGTGAAAGCAGCTGTAGAGGAAGGACTTATTGATGCAGACAGGTATGTGAGCTATGCTACCATCCTGGAAACAATTGAGGAGGAACAATACTGATCAGCCTTTTCCCGGTTTACTTAATTCGTCCAGTACTTTTTCGGCGCCCCAGTTACGCCTGGGTTGCGGACAGCCTTTTTTTTGTGTTCTGCAGCCGGCAAAAATGAGTATTGCCAGCAGGGCCAATAGGATCACCTTACGCATAGGATAGGTTTAAAACAGGCGCATTTGTTTGCCTGCCTTACGGTTATGTTGCTTGATGTCTTTAGTGTAGTAGTTGGAAGCGGGGCACCCTGTTTTTTGCGATGAACAGCTGGAAAACAGGATGCTCCCCAATATCAGCAGGCATAGTAATATTTTCATAGGAGGGTATTTGCCTGCAATATAATAATTTTCTATAACATGACTGTTATGGCTCCTTTACTTCCTCCGCTTGCTGGTACCAGGATGCGTACATGCTGTAGTTTTTGGAGATACGGTTAATTTCTCCGCT
>JBCNPS010000007.1:0-36400 GCA_039593235.1 Chitinophaga sp.
ACAGGTTCTGGGAAAAGCGTGTATGGCAGGTAATCGATGTAAGGGAAAAGATCAACCTCCCCTTCCAGTATAATGTGGAAGATGAGTCTGGTGTGAACCAACTGTTCATTAATATTTTGCTCGAAGCCATCAAGAATAAAGAGGTAGAAGCTTTCAGCGCTATCGACGACCGTTTTACCACTGTAATGCCCTACTCGGAAATACAAACTAAACTCGCCGGTGAAGAAAGAACCGTACGTAGTATAGACCCGGTAACAGGCGAAGAAAAAATGGTGACTACCCGCGACGACTTCGATCCGCGTACCATCAAACAGTACAAGATCAAGGAAGTATGGGTATTCGATAAAGAAGCTTCCGCCCTCAAAGTTCGTATACTCGGTATAGCTCCCATGGTATCCCGTATAAATGAAGATGGCAGCGTACGCGCATCCATCCCTTTATTCTGGGTGTATTATCCGGATTGCCGTGCTATCCTGGCAAAACATGATGTGTATAACCAGAATAACGATGCATCCACTATCAGCTGGGAAGATCTTTTTGAAATGCGCTTCTTCGGCAGCTATATAGTAAAGGAAAACAATACCTACAACCGCGAGATCAAAGACTACATTAAAGACGGTACCATGCGCCTCCTGGAAGGACAAGCCATTCACGACCGTATCTTTAATAAAGAGCAGGATCTCTGGCAGTACTAATCAAAAAATGATCACCGATCAATACCGGGAAGGCAATCAGTTATGCTGATTGCCTTTCTTTTTTTATCTTGCCGCTATGCCCCTTCAGCAGCTACGTAAAACTGTTTACCAGGTAATGCCTCTTCCCGATGATGTATGGGAGGCACTGGCCGCCTGCTGGCACCCGGTTCAGTATAAACGGAAAGAAGTGATGACCGCCGCAGGGGAAATAGAAAAGTACCTCTACTTCGTGACCGCGGGCGTTCAACGCGTTTTCTCCCTGGAAAATGATAAAGAATCCACCCTGGTATTTACCTATGCCGGTTCGTTTTCCGGCGTATTGGATTCCTTTCAGCTCCAGCAACCATCGCCGTGGTACCTTGAAACTCTTACCCATAGCGAACTTCTTCGCCTGTCGTATACAGACTTTAACCGGCTTACCTTGCAATACCCCATCCTGGAAAGATGGGTCAGGCTGGCAACTGTTGCCGCATTGGCCGGTGTGCTGGAAAGGCATAAGGAATTGCTGTCTTTTTCCGCAGAACAAAAATTCAGGACATTGCTTACCCGCAGCCCTCATGTGTTACAGCTGATCCCACATAAGTACCTGGCCTCTTACCTTGGTATAGACCCTGCCACCTTCAGCAAACTGTTAAGTACTGTAAAGCTATAAAATGTTGATCTGCACAAAGATTTAGTATCTCCTGCGCCACTAGTTTTGCAGTAAACAATACAATATGACCAGCATAAACAGTGATGAACTGCTGCAGGAACTGCGAAAGAAAAATGTGGAAATACAAAACAAGGCCGGGAACCGTTTCGGCGGACAAACAGATGCAGCGCTGCAACATACGCCCGGTCCTGGCCGGTGGAGTGCCATACAATGCCTGGAACACCTCAACACCTATGGCCGTTTTTATCTCCCGGCTTTAGACAAGGCTATTACTATCGCAGAAAAACAGAACAGCCGTCCTGCGCCCCTGTTCCGCAGCAGCTGGATAGGCGCCTGGTTTACCCGGCTTATGGAGCCGGGAGCAGACGGGCAGTTGCGGTCGCGCATGAAATCGCCCAAAGGGCATTTGCCGTCTGTTCAACCGGAAGTAGCCCCAGTACTGCTTGAATTTATGCAGCAGCAGGAACAGATGGAAGACCTGTTGCTTCGCGCGGCGAAAGTAAATATCGGACAGATAAAAGTGCGCACTTCTCTATCGCGTTTTATAAAATTATCCGCAGGCGATACATTTGGTTTTTTAACCGCACATACACGCCGGCATATTTTACAGGCGGAGAAGGCTATCAGCAGCATGCAGCGGGTGGAAAACGCTGTATAGCGCCGCGGGCGGGCAACTGTGGCGCATCTGGTGAAGAGTGAAAAGGAGTATATAACCACCAGGGGGACTCTTCTTTATAGAAATGCCCCTATGAGCTGGCTATCTTCTTTATGAAAATGCCCGGTTGTTACTAACATAACCATATCATCAGGCTTCTTCTTTATGGAAATGATCCCAGATCAGTTTGGCTTTGGAGGCGCCCACTTCTTTCACCAGGTCATCCTGGGAAAGCAGTTTGATTTTAGCAACGGAACGGAACGTTTTCAATAGTTGTGTAGCGGTATTGCTGCCGATGCCTTTTATGCTTTCCAGCTCATTTTTAAAGGTTCCCTTGCTCCTTTTCTGGCGGTGGAAAGTGATCCCGAACCGGTGTACTTCATCACGCACCCGGCGGATGAGTTTCAGGCTCTCGCTGTTATAGGGAAGTTTGATACTTTCAGTGTCGCCCGGGAAAAATATTTCCTCTTCATTTTTGGCGAGGCCTACTACCGTCATACTGCCTATAAGGTTCAGTTCCCGGATGCTCTCCATAGCGGAACCCAGCTGCCCTTTACCGCCATCAATGATTACTAACTGGGGTAAAGGTTGCTGTTCTGCAAGCAGGCGGTTATAACGCCGGAAAACGATCTCTTTCATCGAAGCGAAGTCGTTGATCCCTTCTACCGTTTTAATATTGAAATGACGGTAATCTTTTTTGGAAGCCACCCCGTCTTTGAACACTACACAGGCGGCCACCGGGTAGCTGCCCTGGAAATTGGAGTTATCGAAACATTCGATATGTTCCGGTAAGGCGGGTAATTCAAGATCGGCCTGTAACTGGTAGAGTACCTGTTTGCGCTCCATGTCCGACTTTCCCTCCAGGTGCAGGATCTTTTTACGGTATAGTTCTTCTTTAAAATAATTCACATTCTTTTCAGATAACTCCAGCACCTTCTTTTTATCGCCGCCTTTAGGAACGGTTACCGTAATATTCCCTTCCGGGTAGGTTAACGGGAACGGTACTACGATTTCTGAATTGATGCTTTTAAATGCGTCGCGCAGATAGGCTATGGCATACGTGAGTACTTCTTCATCGCTTTCTTCGAGCTGTTTTTCCAGCGTTACAGTTTTGGTGTCGGCAATAGTGCCGTTCAGTATACGCAGGTAATTTACATAAGCATGGTTACCTTCGCTAATGATGGAAAACACATCTACATTGCCCATGCGGGTGTTTACAACAGTGGATTTGGCAGAATAATCTTCCAGGCTTTCTATCTTTTTCCGCATGATCTCCGCTTTTTCAAATTCCATCTTCGACACATGCTCCATCATTTGTTCTTTGAACAGGGATACTACCGGGGTAAGATTGCCTTTCAATACATTCTTTACCTGTTGCAGTCCTTCGCGGTAATCTTCTTGTGTTTGCAATCCTTCACAGGGGCCTTTGCAGTTGCCAAGATGATATTCCAGGCATACTTTAAATTTCCCCTTACGGATATTTTCTTCGGATAAGTTCAGGTTACAGGTACGCAGGGGGATGTTATACTTGATCACATCCAGGATTTCCCTTACCCTTCCTACGGAGGTGAAGGGGCCCAGGTAATCAGAGCCGTCCTTTATCACATTCCGGGTGAAAAATACCCGTGGAAACGATTCATGTTTGATAACGATGTACGGGTAGGTTTTATCATCTTTCAGGTTAATATTATACCTGGGCTTGAATTGTTTGATAAGGGAATTTTCCAGCAGAAAGGCATCCTGTTCAGAGTCAACGATGGTAAACTCGATGTGATGGATGTGTTCTACCAGCTTGCGCGTTTTATAGTTGTCGTGATTTTTAACAAAATAGGAACTTACCCTTTTACGCAAACTTTTGGCCTTCCCTACATACAGGAGGGTGCCTGATTCATCGTAATATTTGTAGATACCGGCATCTCCCGGTATGGTGTGTGATATTTGCTGAAACTCCGCTGCTGTCATGTTTACATTCCTGTTTTTGGTGCAATCGTTACATTTACTTCCAGTTGTTTGGGCGCCAGGAAAGCGATCTTCTGATAAGTAGTTATCCGAACCTGCCGGTTTTGCTGATAGTGCAGATCCTGTCGAAATTCGTATACCATATTGCTGGTGTAGGAATGGATGTTTACCTGTTGTATGTTGCCTCGTTTATCCAGTTCGAGGGTAATTTCCGAAGGATTGGTCTGTTTCCCTTTTGATTTATAGATCAGTGATCTTCTCCCGGAAAACGGATCATACAAACCGGAGGTATCATATTCGTCACGAAGGGAAGGTTTATTCAGATCTGCATCCATGAAGGGCTTTAACAGGTCGTGTACAGTAGCGCTGTCGTTGCCCGGGATGCTGATCGTATCGGTTTTGCCGTTGAGTGTTACTGATTTATGCAGCATATAACCGCCTGTGCGTATATGGGTATCTTCCTGGCTGAAATATTCAGGCAGTTTTATGAATTTCCCCGGGCCCTTTGGTGGCGATGGTTTATTTGCCAGGTTACAGGCCATTAAGCCGATCATGGTAAACAGTGCCGTTGCTTGCCTGTATTTTTTCATGTTGCAAAATTAATACTTAAATGCGGGTCATAAAAAATGCGCCGTAAAAACGGCGCATCGATGCATGAGCAAATCTGTCGAGAGCACTAAAAATATGTAAATCAGCATGTTGAGCTGATATTTTTCGTGGGTAACGCTTGTTAAACGGAGGTGATGAACCAAATGTTACAGGGGTTGATAAAAATAAAATCGCCGAAGGCGATAAAAATTGTCCTGGAGCAGGATTACGCTGATTTTACTGATTAGCTTGATTTTTATTCTTCGGATTTTAAAAAAAATTAAGGGAGATATAAGCGAATACCTTCGCTCTTATCTCCCTTAATCTATAAAAAATCAAAACTGATAAAATCAAGCTAATCAGTAAAATCAGCGTAATCCTGCTCCAGGACAATTTCCTCGCCGAAGGCGAGCCTACACGCTACACCAGCAGGTTCCCCGTCATTTCTTTCGGAATTTCAAGTCCCATGAAATGGAGGATGGTAGGTGCAATATCACCCAGTTTGCCGTCTTTTACCGGGCCCTGGAAATCTTTATTGATAATAAAGAAAGGTACGAGGTTCAGTGAGTGGGCAGTGTTGGGAGTACCGTCTGCATTGATCATGAAGTCGGCGTTACCGTGGTCTGCTGTCAGGAAAACGGTGTAATCGCTTGCCAGCGCAGCGGTAACCACGCGTTCTACGCAATGGTCTACGGTTTCCACCGCTTTAATAACGGCTTCAAAAACACCGGTATGTCCCACCATGTCTGCATTGGCAAAGTTGAGTACTATGAAGTCGGCGGATTTTGCCTGCAGCTCCGGTACAATGAGATCTGCCAGTTCATTGGCGCTCATTTCCGGCTTCAGGTCGTAGGTGGCTACCTTCGGAGATGCCGCCATCAGCCTACGTTCTCCTTCAAATTCTTTTTCCCGTCCGCCGGAGAAGAAGAAAGACACATGGGGATATTTCTCCGTTTCGGCAATACGGATCTGTGTGCAATGGTCTTTCTCAAGCACTTCACCCAGGGTCATATTGAGGTTATCGTTTTCGAAAATGACATGTACATTTTTATAAGTACGGTCATACTCCGTCATGGTGGTGTAGTAAAGATCCAGGGGCTTCATGCCGAAATCAGGAAATGCTTCCTGGGTAAGCACCTGCGTTATTTCACGGCAACGGTCTGTACGGAAGTTGAAGCAAAGTACGGCATCGCCGTCCTGGATGGTGGCAATGGCTTTGTGCTGTGCGTCGGTTACGATGATAGGTTTAATAAATTCATCGGTAACGCCTTCTGCATAAGATGCCTTCACGGCTGTAAGCAGATCCTGGGTAGGTGTACCAACACCATTTACCAGCGCATCATAGGCCAGCTTTACCCTTTCCCAGCGCTTATCGCGGTCCATGGCATAATAGCGCCCGGTAACCGAAGCAATTTTGCCGGTTGTTTTCTCCAGGTGGGCCGAAAGATTTTCCAGGAAGCCCAACCCGCTTTTGGGATCGGTGTCACGGCCGTCTGTGAATGCGTGTATATACACTTTCTCAAGCCCCTGTGCTTTGGCAATAGTGGCCAGTGCTTTTACGTGCTCAATATGAGAGTGAACGCCCCCATCGCTAACAAGGCCAATGAGGTGCAGTGCTTTATTATTGTTTTTCGCATGTGCCAGGGTATCAAGCAGGATCTGGTTTTGGGCCAGTTCTCCTTCACGGATGGCCACATTAATCCTTTGCAGCTCCTGGTATACGATCCTGCCGGCGCCTATATTCAGGTGACCTACCTCAGAGTTGCCCATCTGCCCGTCGGGAAGACCAACAGCTTCTCCGCAGGTGATAAGATGACTATGCGGGTATTGTTTGTATAAACTGCTTACAAAGGGGGTTTTTGCATGTGCAATGGCATCAGCGGCAGGAACTTTACCTTCGCCCCATCCGTCCATAATTACGAGAATGGCTCTTTTCTTTTCCATATCCTATCTGGTTATAGTTTAATATAAATTCACTCGAAAGGGTGAAAGTACTTATAAAGGGTTTAAATATTTTGCAAAAATAAAGCTTCCGGGAAAAATAAGCGCTCCGGCCTTTTCCAACAGATGCTGCATTATAATTATTCAAAATGAAACACATATTATCTTACTGTTATTGTTTACCGGTTAAGCGCTACTACTATAATGTGATTTTGTTGATTTGCAGGGTGTTTGGCATAGTTTTCGCTTTTAATTTGAGTTGGAGAAAATCACATTTTTAATAAAAAAACTGACAATGAAGAAGCTATTGATGGTGCTGGGGATTATGTTGTTGGGAGGTGCTTTTACAACATTTAAATTATCAGCCAGGTCAATTGAAATTACTGTTGCCGGCCCGTTCGAAGATGTAGTGGCGGCACTTAAAAAAGGAGATGTAAGCGGTTTAGCCAGTTACCTCGATAATAATGTAGAGATCAATATAGCCGGAAAATCCAATACTTATAGTAAGGCACAGGCTGAAATCATTTTGAAGGATTTCTTTTCAAAAAACCAGGTTAAATCGTTTGAACTGGTACATCAGGGAGGGGATAATTCCCGCTTTGGTATCGGTAATATGACTACCACTGCCGGTAATTTCCGGGTTTCTTTTTTCCTGCAAAAGAAAGGAGGATCAATGGTACTGAACGAGCTTAGATTTGAGAATAAATAAAGACGCTAACATAAATTAGTTGAAAAACCACGATGCCCCGCAATTTATTGCGGGGCACTTTTTATTTTTGACCTATCTTTCGCGCTCAGAAACAAAGCACAGCTCTTTGCGCGAACACCAGATAATACAATCAATTATGTTAGATGAAGCAGCGCTGAATGCGTTTATCAGAAGCGCACTCGCAGAAGATATCGGAAGCGGAGACCACTCCACGATGGCCTGTATCCCTCCCACCGCCAAAGGTAAAGCGGTGCTGAAAATTAAGGAAGATGGTATCCTGGCCGGAATGGAAGTAGCGGAAGCCATATTTAAATGGCTGGATATGTTTACCATTTTTAAGCCTCATAAGAAAGATGGCGACCCAATGAAGGCCGGTGAAACAGCCTTTGAAGTAGAGGCCGCCGTGCATACCCTGCTAATGGGCGAAAGACTGGTACTGAACTGTATGCAGCGGATGAGTGGCATTGCCACCCTAACACACCGGTACGTGGAAAAACTGAAAGGGTATCATACCCGGATACTGGATACCCGTAAAACCACTCCCAACTTCAGGATGCTGGAGAAAGAAGCCGTTCGTATTGGCGGTGGGGTAAACCACCGGATGGGATTGTACGATATGATCATGCTGAAAGATAATCACATCGATTTTTCCGGTGGCATCACGGCAGCGGTTACCAATACGGTAGCTTATCTGAAAGCGCATAACCTGCCGCTTGCCATTGAAGTGGAAACACGCAACATTGAAGATGTGAAGGAAGTGCTGGCGGTAGGACAGGTAAACAGGATCATGCTGGACAACTTTACTCCCGCTGATATTGTTAGTGCCATGGCGCTGATCAATGGCCGTTTTGAAACGGAAGCCTCCGGTGGCATTACGCTGGAAACCATTGAAGCGTATGCAAAAACAGGAGTGGATTACATTTCTGTGGGCGCTGTTATACACCATGCAGTGAGCCTGGATCTGAGCCTGAAGGCGATTATATTATAAAACATTTTTTTTGAAGAAGATTCTATTTATCATCAACCGCAAAGCGGGTACCGACCGTGAAAAACGATTGGAGAATGCTATCAGCCGGCATTTTCCTGCTGATCAGTATGAGGTGAGTACCACCTACCTGGCGTACCTGGGCCATGGTGCAGACCTTGCCCGGGAAGCCGTGAACAATGGTGTAAACACGGTAGTAGCTGTAGGCGGTGATGGCTCTATCAATGAAATAGCGCAGGGACTTGTAGGTAGCAATACCGCTATGGCTATACTGCCACTGGGAAGCGGCAACGGCCTGGCACGCGCGCTGAAAATCCCGTTGGATGTAAATAAGGCTTTAAGTCTTGTTGTAGCCAATAAGCAACGCGCCATCGATGTAGGTTATGCCAATGAGCACCTTTTCCTCAGTAATGCAGGAGTTGGCTTTGACGCCCTTATTGCAGAACAGTTCCGGCATAACACCAAGCGGGGTTTATCCGGTTACGCAAAGTTGGTGCTGAAAAGCTTTAATACTTACGAGCCGGCGGAATACCGCATCGAAATAGACGGCGAAGTGCTGCAAACAAAAGCCTTTCTCTTAACCGTGGCTAATGGCAACCAGTTTGGATATGAATTTAAGCTGGCCCCCAAAGCCAGTGTTTTCGATGGTCAGCTGGATCTTTGTGTAATGCCGCCTGTAGGGATTATGAGCCTGTTACCAGTGAGCATTTTTTCCTTAATGGGCAACATCGATCAAACAAGATACCTGAAACATTATACCGGTAAAGATATTACCATCAGCAGCAGTTCATTGCAATACCTGCAGGTAGATGGAGATGCCGTACCGCTCACGGAAAACGGCGTGGTACGCATCCGTATTCAAACCGCCGCCATTAATTTAGTGGTCAACGAATAACCTTTAAATATTTTAGAGAGATGTCGAAAAAGAAAAATACGCCAGGCAATGGAATTGTTTATTCCACCGATCCCAACTTCTCATTCGAACCCGAGAAGGAAGAAGCAGCCGTAACGCTTGCACCTGCAGAACAGCTATTGAGAGTAACGTTAGATAAAAAACAACGTGCCGGTAAAGTGGTCACCCTTATCACCGGTTTCATTGGTAAAGAAGAAGATCTTGAGAAGCTTGGCAAGGAACTCAAAACAAAATGCGGCACCGGTGGCAGCGTGAAAGACGGTGAAATCCTGATCCAGGGAGATTATAAGGATAAAGTCGTAAAATGGCTGCTGGACTGGGGGTATAAGCGCACTAAATAATGCAGCGGATTTTGTCTGACTGAGTCAGACAAAATCCGCATCGCCGAAGGTGATCCCCTCCGCTACCTGTTCACCAGTTTCATTCCTCCCTCTGTGTACCGTGTTCCGGCGATGGCATTACTATGTAAGATACCATCAATGGCGGTAAGGTCATCGGCCGACAAACTCACTTCTGCTGCCGCAGCATTTTCCTGTAAATATTTCCTGCGTTTTGTTCCGGGGATAGGCACTATATCTTCGCCTTGCGCCAGTAACCATGCGAGCGATAACTGTGCAGCGGTAATACCTTTCTCTTTGGCAAAAGCTTCCAATGCATTTACAGTTTGTAAGTTCTGCTCAAAATTCGCTCCCTGGAAACGAGGCAGATTTTTGCGGAAGTCGCCATCCCTTAAACTATCTGCGCTGTTGATGGCGCCGGTAGAAAGGCCTCTTCCCAGCGGGCTGTAGGCTACCAGTGTAATACCGAGTTCACGGGTGGTAGTTAAGATTCCCCCTTCCACATCGCGGGTAAACAGGGAATATTCTGATTGGAGCGCTGCAATGGGATGCACAGCATGGGCTCTTTTAATAGAGTCAATACCTGCTTCCGACAGGCCCAGGTAACGTACCTTGCCTTCTTTCACCAGCTGGGCCATAGCGCCTACTGTTTC
Organism: Chitinophaga sp.; assembly: GCA_039593235.1. Lineage (GTDB taxonomy): Bacteria > Bacteroidota > Bacteroidia > Chitinophagales > Chitinophagaceae > Chitinophaga. Next base: position 10,089 of record JBCNPS010000007.1, read on the forward strand.
TTCCACGGGAATTGTTTCATCTATCCGGTGAGTATAGTAAAGATCAATCACATCTACCTTCAGTCTTTTCAAACTGTCTTCCACGGCCTGTTTCATATGTTTCGGCGAACCGTCGAAATAGGTACTGCCATCTTCCTTATACCTGAACCCGAATTTGGTAGCGAGAAAAACTTTATCTCTTTTAGTGGCAAGTATTTTTGATAGCAGGATTTCATTAGCGCCCTGGCCATACATATCTGCGGTATCCCAGAAGTTGATGCCAAGTTCCAGTGCCAGTTCAAGTGTGGCAAGAGATTCTGTTTCATTAAAATCCTGTGCAGTGCCGTATGCAAACGACATGCCCATGCAACCCAGTCCTATTGCGGAAATTGATTCGCCTGTTTTACCTAGTTTTCTGTACTGCATATTGTTAAAATTTTAGTGGTACAAATGTACATGCAGGTACAGGGCGCCCGGTTGTAGGAGGCAAAGTATTAATTGTTAATATCAAAGTGTTATTGTGCCCGGTAGAGATGCGGGGAAATACCACTATGATTTTTGAAGAAATGTGTAAAATTACCGGGATCTTCAAATCCCAGGCACCAGGCAATTTCAGCGATCTGCCAATCGGTGTGCATCAGCAGGAGGCGTGCTTCGAGCAACATTCTCTGCCGGATATGCTCACTTACTGTTCTACCGGTAGCCTGTTTTACACAGGCGTTCAGGTGATTGGGATGCGTATTCAATACCTGTGCAAACTCTTTCGCCGTTTTCAGCGACAATTGATTATGCGTAAATTCAATCGGAAACTGTTTTTCCAGTTTATCGGTAAAGCGGTGTGCCAGGGCCTGTGCAGCGGTTAACTGGCGCTTGGGTTGATTGGCCTGGGCCGACAAGCGCTTACCTTCCAGCATCAGCAATTTCAGGTAAATGAGAATGGCTTCGTGCTTAAAGGCGGCATTCTCCTGGTATTCCTTTACCAGTTGGCGGAAAATGGATTGCAGGTAATCTACCTGCTCCCCTGTTAAAGTAAATACAGCCTTTGCTCCCATCTGCCAAAGCGGATGTTGCAACAGGTTTTCCTGGTGATTGGGTTGCGATTCAAACAACAGGTCAGTGAACAGGCAATTGTAACCTTCCTGTTCATCGGAAGTAGCATGCCATGTTTTTAATTCGAATGGATTAATAAAAAGTAAGGCGGGGCCATTGATCTCATAGCGATCATCACCGAGGGTAAAAATGCCTGAACCTTTGGTGAAGAAACTGATCTTATAATAGTCCCGTCTGCTGGCCCTGACTTCATCCATGCAGGGATACTCAGATCTTTCATATGCGGCGAAACTGCCACGTAACGGCGCTTTGGGAGTTACCTCTTTTTGTGTGTATAATAGCAGGTCGTCGTTAAAGTCGTTGAAAGTTTTGAGCTTAATGGAGTTGTTTTTACTTGAAGACATACACCAAATTTAAACAATTATATGTTAAAATCTTTCTGCCTTACTTGTGTGTATGTTAACTTTTATCCGGATGGAATACCTGCAAACCCTTTCTGGTATTGGGTTGATTTTATAAATGAAACTATGTTGCAATTTCATTTTTGATTAATCAGAAAAAATTTCACAATTTGTTAACGCCTTTATCAACCAAAATCTTGTTATCATCAAGCCCTGATGATTGCTATGTAGAGCGGCCTGCCACATATGCCACTGAACAAGAAATTCAACATCTATAAACGGAAATACATTGCAGCAAAAGCAGGTATTTCCGTTTTTTTTTAATGGTTAAAATTTTTTTTCGCAGCGTATGATACACCGCATTACCGGGCAACCGGAGCATCACCGTACTTCTTCATGGCTGTTATTATCATTTATTATTATAAAAATAATTTTCCAGTTCGCGGTATTGAGTCCCTATTATGAGCTGCACCGCGATGAATACCTGCACCTGGATATGGCTAATCATTTGGCCGCGGGATATTTGTCGGTACCCCCGCTTACCGCATTTAATTCGTTGCTGATACAGTGGCTGGGGAATAATTTCTTCTGGGTGAAATTTTTTCCTGCGCTCTATGGCGCCCTCACTATGGCGCTGGTATGGAAGATGGTGCAAAAGCTTGGTGGCAGCTGGTTTGCGCAGGTGTTGGCAGCATTGGTATTTTTATGCTCGGGCTTCTCACGGATGAATATCCTCTATCAGCCCAATTCTTTTGATATTCTCGCGTGGACGGCGCTATGCTGGTGCCTGATGCAGTTACTGCAAACAAAGGAAAACAAATGGTTATTATGGATGGGTGTTGTTACCGGTATAGGGATACTTAATAAATACAATATTATTTTCCTGGTGATCGGGATGGCGGGCGCCCTCGCTCTCTCCGCCCAATGGAAAGTATATAAAAATAAATACCTCTATACAGGAATGGGGATTGCTATGGTGATCATTGCTCCGAATATTATCTGGCAACTGCAGCATGGAATGCCTGTGCTGCATCATATGAAGGAGTTGAGTGAAAGCCAGCTGGTGCATGTAAGCCGGATTTCTTTTTGGGGAGATCAGCCGATCTTCTTTATGGGCGGTGCTTTCATAGTAGTGGCAGCCGTTATAGGGTTAATATTTTCGCCGGTGTTCCGGGCTTACCGCGTTATCGTAGGTATTTATGCATTAACTATGTTATTGTTCACTTACCTGCGTGCAAAGAGTTACTATTCAGTTGGTTTATACCCGGTATTGCTGGCTTTTGGCAGCGTATACTGGGAGCGGATTTTCACCCACGACTGGACGCGTCACCTGCGTTTGCTATGGGTGGCACTAATAGTGGTGCCTTTTGCTTTGCTGGTGAATGTTGTTTTCCCGGTAATGAAGCCGGCGCAGATCAGTGAAAAGGCCGGTAAATTCCGGGCGCTGGGATTATTGCTGTGGGAAGACGGGCAAGATCACACCCTTCCCCAGGACTTTGCAGATATGCTGGGCTGGCGGGAACTGGCGGATATGGCCTGGCAAACCTGGCAGCAGGTGCCCGCGGCTGACCGGCCTTATACCTTACTGATCTGCGATAATTACGGGGAAGCCGGTGCGCTGAATTATTATAATAAAGGCAGAAACATTCCCTTAGCAAATGCCATGGATGCGGATTATGTTTTCTGGTTCCATGAAATGGACACTATCCGCTATATCGTTAAAATTGGTACAAAGCCGGAAGGTGAATACATGAAAATGATTGGCCGTCTGCAGCAGACCGGTGTTATGAAAGATACCTTATCCAGGGAATATCAATGGGGCGCCGGCGCCTGGTTATTGTCTGACCTGTCGCCTGATTTGCCGGCGGCGTTGAAGGCGGCTTTGCGGAAGAAGCAAAATGTTTACCAGGGCAATTAGATGAATGTGCCTGTAGCCCCGGGAAAAGGATGCTATTGCGGGCTTTCCCACTCCCTTGCCGGGGAATAAACAACCGTGATGCGGCAATTGAAACCGGAAAAATAATTGATCCGGATAAGTCGCCACAGCTAATGAAAAGCCATGATACCTCAATTGAAGCGCCGTCGGGCAAGCATAATGATTCCTGCTTCCCAGCCGTATATGCCTGCAGTTACCGTGTAATAATAAACTCCACTTCCCCGAAACCCAGCTGCAATATTTCGCCGTTTCTTTCCAGGCAAAGATGCCCATCCGGTAATACATCGCGGATAACGCCTTCAAATATTTCCCCGTCTTTACGGTAAAGACCGGGTTGCTGCCAGCGGAAAAGGCGCGAGTTATATTCGGTAAGCAATGCTTCATAGTTAGCGGGCTGCAGCTGCCGGATCCTCTTATCAAGGAAAGTGCATAGTTCTTTTGCCAGGTCTGCCGCCTGCCGGGTTTTGCCGGTAATTTGCCGTAGGGAAACCGCATTGGGCAGTTCAGGTGGGAAAGCCGCCTGGTTAATATTAAGCCCTATGCCTATAATGGCATATTGCCATATATTTCCGCGTAAAACATTCTCAATCAGGATGCCGCCTGCCTTTCTGTCACGCCAGTAAATATCGTTGGGCCATTTGATAATGGTTTCATCGCCGGCATGAGAGGCAAAGAAATCGATTGTGCCGAGGGCCACTGCAACACTAAGCATAAACTGCCTTGAAAGGGGCAACATAGCCGGCTGGAGGGCAATTGTGAGGGCGCTGATATCGCCGGGTTGGGCCAGCCATTGTTTTCCACGGGTACCTTTTCCGGCGGTTTGGTTGCTGGTAAACCAGGCTGTGCCTGATGTCACCTGGCCCGAATTTACCTGCTCCATGGCATAGTTATTGGTGCTGTCTATTTCGTCTAATATATGAAACGGGTGTCCTATCACATGAATCTTTTTTAGTCTGTATCCGGCCCGAAAAGTAATTCATTTTATTATTTAATTAACATTTTCAGGCCCCCCGCGGCGGATATTAAACATCTTATATTACTGCTTGTTTAGTAACTTTGACAATTAAAGATTATTTTTAACAAAAACGAGATTTATTGGCACCCTTAACCGTTCTGAGCACGAGAAAGAAGGCGCAGCAACGCCTGACCAGAGAAAGTGAAATTTTTACCACCATCATAAAGGCCATACAGGATAAGAAGGGGGAAAATATCGTGTCCCTGGATCTACGCCAGATTCCTGAAGCCGTGGCCGATTTCTTTATAATATGTGAAGCCAATTCAGGCACCCAGGTGAAAGCCATTGCTGATTATGTGTCAGATGAGGTGGAGAAACATACGTCGGAAGAACCGTACAAACACGAAGGATTTGGTTCTCAAAACTGGGTTCTGGTTGATTATGTGAATGTAGTAGTACACATTTTCCAACCCGAAAACCGGAAGTTCTATAATCTGGAAGAAATGTGGAGTGATGCTGACAGGATGGACCACACCGAAGACTGAACAATCAGCTTGTTTTAGAATTTAATTATTCATATTATTCTGATAGCAATAAACATCCGTAAAGGAGCGTAAGATTATGGAAAAAGGAGGCAATAACTTCAATAAGGGTTCAGAGAAATCACCTAAGAAAGGACCGAAGTTCAATATATACTGGGTGTACGCCTTTATTGGTGTAGCCCTGCTCGCAATGAACTTTTTTGATTTAAGATCCCCAACCAAAGAGATCAGTTTCCAGGAATTTCAGATCGATTATCTGAAACCGGGAGATGTTGATAAGCTGGTTGTTGTGAATAAAAAATATGTAGAGGTCTACATAAAACATGACCGTCTCAAAGAGGCGAAGTTCAAAGATGTTAACAAAAGCAAATTTGGTGGTGAGAACCCCGGTCCTCACTTCCGTTTTTCTATTGGTAGCGAAGAAAGTTTTAAAAAGGATATAGATAAAGCCCAGGAAGGCGTTCCGGTAGAAAACCAGGTAAAGATCTCGTATGATGAGCGCCAGAGCTGGTTTGAACCTATCTTCCAGCTGCTTTTACCCATTATCCTGATCATTGGTTTGTGGATACTGCTGATGCGTAAAATGGGTGGGCCTGCAGGCGGCAGCGGAGGCCCGGGAGGCATCTTCAATATCGGCAAATCCAAAGCTACATTGTTCGACAAAGGCACCCGCGTGAATATCACCTTCAACGATGTGGCCGGCCTGGACGAAGCAAAAGTAGAGGTAATGGAAATTGTGGATTTCCTGAAAAATCCTAAAAAATACACCTCACTGGGAGGTAAAATCCCCAAAGGCGCATTGCTGGTAGGCCCTCCGGGTACCGGTAAAACCCTCCTGGCAAAAGCAATGGCCGGCGAGGCACAGGTACCATTCTTCTCTATGTCAGGTTCCGACTTCGTGGAACTGTTTGTAGGGGTAGGCGCCAGCCGTGTACGCGACCTGTTTAAGCAGGCCCGTGAAAAAGCGCCATGTATCATCTTCATAGATGAAATTGACGCCATTGGCCGCGCAAGAGGTAAGAACGTAATGATGAGCAACGACGAACGTGAAAACACTCTGAACCAGTTACTGGTAGAAATGGATGGTTTCGGAACAGACAGCGGTATCATTATCCTGGCTGCTACCAACCGCCCTGATGTACTGGACAGCGCCTTGCTGCGCCCGGGCCGTTTTGACCGTCAGATCTCTATTGATAAGCCGGACCTGGCCGGAAGGGAAACCATTTTTGAAGTGCACTTAAAGCCTATCAAAACCTCCCCTAACCTGGATGTTAAGAAACTTGCTTCCATGACGCCAGGTTTCGCCGGTGCCGATATTGCCAACGTATGTAACGAGGCAGCGTTGATCGCGGCCCGTAAAGGCAAATCACAGGTGGAAATGGACGACTTTAACGACGCCATTGACCGTGTAATTGGCGGTCTGGAAAAGAAAAACAAGATCATCTCCCCGGAAGAAAAAGAAGTAATTGCTTACCACGAAGCCGGTCACGCTATTTGCGGCTGGCACCTGGAACATGCTAACCCGCTGGTAAAAGTAACCATCGTTCCGCGGGGTGTAGCAGCACTGGGTTATGCGCAATATCTTCCGAAGGAACAATATCTGTATAACACCGAACAGCTGCTCGATGATATCTGTATGACGCTCGGTGGCCGTGCAGTAGAGGAACTGGTTTTTGGTAAAATATCTACCGGCGCGCAAAACGACCTGCAGGTAATTACCCGTATGGCCTATGCAATGGTAACCGTATACGGTATGAACGATAAAGTTGGTAACGTATCGTTCTATGATCCGAACAGCGACCAGTCATTTACCAAACCTTACTCAGAAGAAACATCCAAGATGATTGACGATGAGGTAAGAAAACTGATTGCAAGCGCATATACCAGAACCAAAGAACTGCTCACCTCCAAAATGGACCAGGTGAAGGCGCTGGCGGAAGAACTGCTGAAAAAAGAAGTTTTATACCAGGCCGACCTGGAAAGACTGATCGGTAAACGCCCTTACGATACCCATAAGGAACACCAGCTGGGTAAAGAAGGCGCACCTACTGAAGGTGTACATCCTTCAGATATCATCAACCCTTCTCCATCACCAGCTAACGCGTAAATAGTGATATGAAGATTTCTCCTGCTAAGGAAAATATTCTGAAGAGAGTACGGAATGCTTTAAGTCAGTCAGTACAGTTGCCCTTCCCCAATTCGGAGGGCAACTCGTCTGTTTTTAAAACTGAGAATGAAAGCCTGGAATTAAAGTTTGCAGAAGAATTTACCAGGTTGCAGGGAAAGTTTGTTTACTGTACAGGGAAAGGTGAGCTGATGGAGAGTCTTCGTGCGCTTTGTGAACACAAGGAATGGCACAATGTATTTTGTCAGACGCCCTCCCTGCTGAAAACAATCCACCAGCAAGATTTGCCTGTATTGAACCAGGGTTCCGTACATGAAGCAGATGCAGCTATTACAGACTGCGAATACCTGGTGGCGCGTACCGGAACATTGGTACTTAGTTCCGCACAACCCAGTGGCAGGGCTTTACCGGTATATGCTCCCGTGCATATTGTGGTGGCCTATACGCACCAGCTGGTTTTTGACCTGAAGGATGCGCTCAATAAGTTGAAAGATAAATACGGTAACGATATCCCGTCGGCGATTTCCTTTGCAACAGGGCCCAGTCGTACTGCAGATATTGAGAAAACACTGGTAGTAGGGATCCATGGTCCCAAAGAAGTATACGTATTTTTAGTAGACGAATAAATAAATTGGCTTTTAGTTTTTAACTGTTAGCTTTTAGTACCGGGAGCGATGTATCGTTTCTTTCACTAAAGGATAACCGTTAAAAGCTAAAAGCTTCATAATTTTAAGAATGGATATCGCATTACCGGCCAATAAGAAAGTATATTTTGCTTCTGATTTTCATCTTGGCGCTCCCGATCCTGCAACCAGCAGGGAGCGTGAAAAGCTGCTCCTGCAATGGCTGGAGCAGGTGGAACATGATGCACAGCATATTTTCCTGGTAGGTGATATCTTTGATTTCTGGTTCGAATACAAGCATGTTATCCCCAAAGGCTACACCCGGATTCTGGGTAAGCTGGCGGCGTTGAGCGACAAGGGAATCGGCATTTCCATTTTCATCGGTAATCATGATATGTGGATGGATGGTTATTTTGAAGAAGAGATGAATATACCGGTGTACTATGAGCCGCAAACTTATACCATTGGCAACAAACGGTTTTATATTGGTCATGGCGACGGTTTAGGCCCGGGTGATCATGGCTATAAGATGTTGAAAAAGGTATTCAGGAACCCGTTTTGCCGCTGGTTATTTTCCGCTATCCACCCGGCATGGGGTATTGCCCTTGCCAATTATTTCAGCCGCAAAAGCCGCTCTGCTACCGGGCAGGAACTGGAACATTTCCTGGGAGAAGAAAATGAATGGCTGGCGATATACAGTAAAGAAATATTGCAAAGAGAACATTTCGATTATTTTATCTACGGACACAGGCATCTGCCTCTTGATATTGCATTACCCGGGAACAGCAGGTATATCAATCTTGGCGACTGGCTGAATTATTTTTCATATGCTGTTTTTGATGGCAATACAGTGGACCTGAAATTTTTTACCGAAGCCGGTGAAAAGGCCGCTCAAATTGGCCGGCAGATCAGGCATCCAGGATCTCATGCAAAATAGGCGGGGAATGCATCTCCGTAAAATCCGGTAAATGCAGCCGGAAAAATTCCAGGTACGCATACAGTAATTTCCTTCTTCTTTCTTTATTCATGGTAATCGCTGCCAGGTGCTCTACAGCTGTGCATTGAAACAGCTGATCAGTTAATTCGCTGCTATAAGTATCCAGGTGATTGGCGTGATGCGGTGGCAGGTCCGAAAAGGTGCCCTCCTGCAAATCGAGGTATGGTGTATATTCAGAGAACCTTCCATTCAGCCTGAATCCCAGGTGCTCTCCCATTTTAAGCGTAAAATACAAAGGCAGGTTAGCTACTACCGGCAAACCGGAGATATCCAGCAGCTGCAGCATATTTTCAGTAAAGAAATAAAGGTCTGTTTGTTGCTCCGGTTGTTTCAGGCATTTTTGCAGCAACTCTATCATATAAAGCGCTACCGTATTTTTCACCACATTGAGGTGTATGGAGTGATAGAGAAAGCCCAGTTTATATTCAGAAATGCGCTGCAGATTTTTGATATCGTTGTGATATACTACCAGCTCAAGGATATTACCGGGTTGCAATAGGTTGCCTTTGGCTGCTTTGGGTTTGGGAGAACGGGCGCCGTTAACAATATACGATTGTACCCCGAAGAGTTCAGTGAATATACTCACGATGAGGCTGGTGTCGCCATACTTTACTGTGCGTAATACGATGCCGCGTGTTTTATGAAGCAATTTTCCTGGCTTTTGCTGTTTGCAGTTTGTGAAAGCAACCGGCATGCAAGTTAACACAAACCCGGCGATTGAACAGCTAAAAGCTAAAACCTAACAACTGGCAGCTAAAAGGAGTCAGCTCATCGCTGCCGGCTAACAGCTAATAGCTATTTTAATTACCTTTACGCCCATTACTAAAAAGGGAATCCTTATGTGGCAACGTTTAGCAGGCTTTGTGCTAAAATATCGGTTATTGCTTCTTGTTCTATTACTCGCCGGCACCGGCTTGATGGGTTATTTTGCCAGTAAGGTACAAATGTCATACGAGTATGTGTCCAGTATACCTCATGATAACCAGAAGTTTCTTGAATTTCAGGAGTTCAAGAATAAATTCGGGGGAGATGGTAATGTGTTGATGCTCGCAGTGCAAACGGATAAATTTTTCCAGGCAGATTTTTTCAAAGATTATGTTCAGCTGAACAAAGACATGAAGAATGTTTTTGCGGTGGAAAATATTATGAGTGTGCCGATGGCTATCAACCTGGTGAAGAATGACAGCACACAGAAGCTGGAGGCTAATTTGCTTTTCCAGGGCGATCTTACAAATCAAACGGTGATCGATAGCTTATCCGGTGTTTTCAACACACTTCTTTTCTACAAGGGGCTGTTGTACAACCCGGATACCCATGCTTATCTCATGGCCATTTATGTGAACAAGGATGTTTTTAATTCCCCGAAGCGTACGGCTGTGGTAAATGAAATCACGAAGCTGGCCAATGCTTTCCAGGAAAAACAGCATACGGAAGTACGCCTGAGCGGGTTGCCGCTTATTCGTACGGCCATGGCCGTTAAGGTGGCGGATGAGTTGAAATTGTTCCTGAAAATATCGTTCCTGTTAACCGGCCTGATACTGTTCCTGTTCTTCCGTTCATTTGGGGCGGTACTGATGTCGATGATCGTGGTGGCTATTGGTGTGATCTGGTCGGTGGGTACCATTGTGCTGATGGGTTATAAGATCACATTGCTTACCGGGCTTATACCCTCGCTTATAGTAGTGATAGGGATTCCGAACTGTGTATATTTCCTGAGTAAGTATCATACGGAATATGCCAAAGATGCCAATAAAACGCGGGCGCTGGTGCATATGATACAGCGTATGGGAATAGTTACCCTGTTTACCAATCTTACGGCTGCCATTGGTTTTGGTGTGTTTTGTTTTACCAATAGCGCCCTCCTGAAAGAGTTTGGTGTAGTGGCAGGTTTAAATATCATGTTCATCTTCCTGATCTCTTTTATTTTCCTGCCATCTGTTTTAAGTTATTTACCTGCGCCTAAAACCAAACACACTACTTACCTCGACAACCGGTTTTTCGGAGCTATACTTGATTTCCTGAATACGCTGGTATTTAAGTACCGGCCATGGGTATACGGAGTGAGCGTGGCATTGGTAATAGCTGCTATTGTGGGAATGGGCCGGTTACAGTCGGTGGGATATATGCTGGATGATATTCCTCATACCGATAAGCTGTACACAGATCTGAAATTCCTGGAAACGAATTTCAAGGGTGTAATGCCGCTGGAAATTTCAGTGGATACAAAGCGGAAGAATGGTGTTATCAGTTTACAAACCCTGAATAAGCTGGATGAGCTGACGCAGTTGATTGCCTCGCAGCCGGATTTCGGCCGTCCGTTGTCGGTAGTGGAGGGGATCAAGTTTGCCAAGCAGGCATATTACAACGGCGACAGCTCCAACTATGCGGTGCCTAACCAGTTTGATCTGAGTTTCCTGGCGCCTTACCTGCGTATGAAAGGAGGCAGTACAGCGGGGCCGGCTTCCACTTTTTCAAAGCTGGTTTCTTCTTTTATGGATAGTACCCGGCAGGTAGCGCGACTGAGCGTGAATATGAAAGATGTGGGATCACAGAAACTGCCGGTATTATTGGATTCATTACAGCCTAAAGTAGCAGCTATTTTTGACACTGCACATTATAAGGTCACCTTTACAGGTACCAGCGTTATTTTCCAGGAAGGTACCCGTTTTATCATCAACGGGCTGATGGAGAGCGTGGTGCTGGCCTTTGTATTGATCCTGATCTGTATGCTTTACCTTTTCCGCTCGTGGAGAATGCTGATCATATCACTGATCCCGAACGTAATTCCGCTGGTAGTTACCGCCGGTGTAATGGGATGGGTAGGCGTTCCTTTAAAGCCGTCTACTGTGCTGGTGTTCAGCGTGGCGCTGGGTATAGCCATTGACGTTACGATCCGTTTCCTTGTTAATTTTAAGCAGGAACTGCCGCGTCATGATTTTGATATCAGTGCAACAGTAAAGCAAACGATCCATGAAACCGGGTTAAGTATTATTTATACATCAGCTATCCTGTTTGCTGGGTTTATGATTTTCAGCTTTTCCGGGTTTGGCGGCACAAAGGCGCTTGGCTGGCTTACTTCCCTGACCCTGGTGGTAGCTATGATCACCAACCTGACCATATTGCCGGCTTTGCTATTGTGGATGGAGAAGGCATTACTGAAGAAAGCGAAGAAGAAAGAATTGTGGAAACCACTGGATGAGGAAGAGGATATCGACATCCGGGAATTAGGGATCAGCGATAAAGAATAGGATTAAAACAAGATAATTATACAACGCCGCCGGGGCAAACAGTTTGCATCTTTTATGCTTCCTGTTTGCCCCGGTGGCTTTTAATGCCATGATACCGCAGTATATGCTAAATATTTAGCTAAAATGGACAAAAAATAGCGCTGAAATGATCTAGTGGGCAGCATTCACATACCCTTATAGCCGCTCGTAAAAAAAGGGGGTGGATTATAATGAAAAAGTATGAGGTTTAGTATGCCATTCTAACCACATAGTTCATGAAAAATAAGTACTTAAAAGGCGCTCATTTATCCGAGCGCAAGTTTAAGGAGATCCTGCGGCTGTTTGCCGATGATCTCACTGCGACCCAGATAGCGAATATCAGCGGTGTAAGCAGGGTGACTATTAACAGCTACCTGAAAAAGCTACGACACCAGATTGCGCGATACTGTGAAACGCAGCACCCCGTGCCGGTTCCCGTGTTAACGTATGAAACCAGGCAGAGCGACCTTACCCCCGACCACGACAGCGACACGCTGGTGGCGGTAAAGCCGGAAGTAGACCGGATTGTAAAGCCGGTAATCTTCGGCATCTGCAGATCCTCAGACCGGTTACACACCGAAATTCTCCCAGACGTAAGCAGGTCCATGATCCATGCCGCTACCCGCGGGCGTTCCGTATTGGAAACGCAGGCTGCTACCGAGCGTTTGCGCCGGTTCAACGGATTGGTGGATCTTGGTCAGTACCGTTTGTACCGGTTGGGGCAAACGTCGGACACGCATCAGATGGATGACGTGGATGCTTTCTGGGGCTTAACCAAGCATCGCCTGGCTAAGTTCAAAGGGCTTAACCGGAACACTGCGTACTTGCACCTGAAAGAGTGCGAGTACAGGTTTAACCATCGTAATGATGACCTTTTCGCGGTATTGCTGGAGTTGTTGAAAACATATCCGCTTACCCTTTCCTGATAAGATATTAGCCCCGCATTTATGCGGGGCAACATTAATCTCGATTTAGATTTTGGTTGATGAGCACAGGCGGTATTCTTGCCGCTTGTTTCATTTTTATGTCCATATACATTATTTAATATAAATATATGTTAATGAGGTGTTAAAAAGATGTTATCCAAACGTTATCAGCAACTTTCCAAGCTTAATTTTTTGTTAAGAATTATTATATTTGAAGCTGGTTGAAAATTTGCTAAGGAAACTGCTTATGAGGAAGAAGTTGACTACTTCTGTTTGTGATTTATTGAATAAATCGCAAAAGAATAGGTCAATTATTTAATATATGGTCAAATATCACTGTACCGTTTACCTGCTCCAACTTTAAGTATCCAATTACAATTTCACCAACTGCTTATTTAACGGAAACCAATTGAATTAAGGCTTAGGGCCTTGATAATGATGTTTATTATTTTTTAAGGTTAGGAAACAAAATCATGCTTATGAGGAAAGTACTATTTCTCCTCTTGTCCGTGCTATTTCTGGGCGGGCAGGTCTATGCGCAAAGCCGCACAGTAACAGGGAGAGTCACTGATGCCACAGATGGCTCAGCAATTCCTGGTGCCAACATCCAGGTGAAAGGCACCACCAAAGGAACCGTTACAAACCCGGAAGGGACCTATACCATCCAGGTAGACGACAATGCTACACTGATCATATCTTTTATTGGATATGAAGCTAAAGAAGTACCTGTTGGTAATGCAGGTACCTTGAACGTAAAACTGAAAACGGATTCCAAAAGCCTGGAAGAAGTAGTAGTAACAGGTTACACCGTAGAGAAAAAGATCAACTCCACCATCGCAGCCTCCAGCATCAATGGCGCCAAGATCAACAACGTGGCATTGCCCGATGTAAACCAGATGCTGCAAGGTAACGCACCCGGCGTGGCGGTATCTACTAACTCCGGCCAGCCTGGCGCTAAAACAGAGGTACGTATCCGTGGTATCGGTTCTATTTCTGCCAGCAACAGCCCGCTGTATGTAGTAGATGGGGTGATCATTTCTTCAGGCGATTTCACCCAGAACACGCCTTCCCAGGATGTAATTGCCAACCTGAACCCGGCCGACATCGAAAACGTAACTATCCTGAAAGACGCGTCTGCAACGGCTTTGTACGGTTCCCGCGGTTCTAACGGCGTAGTGGTAATTACCACCAAAACCGGTAAGAAAGGACAAAGCAGGATTAATTTCAATGCCAAGTATGGTTTCCAGAATCTCGCGCATGGCATTGATATGATGAACTCCACTGAACTCCTCGCCTATCAGCGCGAAGCCATGAAAAATGCTACCAATAAAGATGGTACGCCGCTTTTCACTGCAGAACAGATCCTGGCTAACCGCCCGAACAGCCTGGCAAATATTAACACCAACTGGATGGATGAAGCATTCCGCAACGGTAAAACCCAATCTTATGGCATCAATGCCAGCGGCGGAAATGAAAAAACACAGTTCTATGCTTCCGGTGATTATTTCAAACAACAGGGTATCCTGATCGGTTCAGACTTCAGCCGTTACAGCGGGCGTTTGAACGTGGATCATAAATTCAATGAAAAATTTGATCTGAGCGTAAAGGTGAACGGTAGCTATACCGACCAGAGAAGCGCCAGTGCAGGTAATACCTACTCATCGCCACTGATGGGGGCATTAGCAAATTCACCGTTTATCCCTTCCCGTGATGAGAGCGGAAATCCTTATAACGGATATACTGCCGGTCAGCCTGGTACTACTTCCTGGACTGGTTTTGAGGACATTCCCTCTTCCTACCGCCCGGTATTACGTGGTGGTAACTTCCTGAGCACTGTAAACAGTAACTATAACAGAAGTAATAACACCCAAACAGTTTTCAATGCTGCATTGGGCTACAACATTATCGATGGGTTACGTTTTGTAGTGAAGGGAAATGCCGAGCTCACCAACATCCGTGAAAAACAATGGACTTCCCCGGATTCTTACGATGGACGTAACTACGATGGCTACCTGTATAATGTGAACACCAATATGGCGTTGTACACTACCCAGCAGTTACTGACCTATAACTTCAATGTAGGTAAAGATCATAGTATCCGTTTGCTGGCAGGTAATGAATATTCCTTCCAGAACCGCGTGTGGAACTACAGCGCGAAGAATGGTTTCCCGAATGGCCAGGCACAGGTGCCGGATGCGGGCTCCCAGTACTTCGACATGGCAGGTGATGAAACCTCTTATGCCTTCCAGGGTTTACTGGCCAAAGCGGATTATGACTACAAATCAAAGTACTTCCTGAGTGGTAGTTTCAGAAGAGACGGCTCTTCCCGTTTCCCTAAAGACAACCGCTATGGTAACTTCTACTCTGTAGGTGCTGCATGGCGTATTACAGAAGAAGAATTTACAAAGAATATTTCCTGGCTCAGCGATCTGAAACTGCGCTCCAGTTATGGTATTATGGGTAATGCAGAAGGTTTGGGCGATTATCCTTACCAGCCACTGTATAGCCTCGTAGGCGCATATGACGGAGGTTCCGTTGCCTACCTGAAACAACCGGGTAACATGGCATTGAGCTGGGAGAAACAAAACCTGTATGATGTAGGTTTGGATATCAGTGTATTGAAAAAACGTTTATACGGTAGCGTAGGATACTACGACAAGCGCTCTTCTGCATTGCTGATGCAGCTGCCATTGTCTATGACCAGCGGTTTTGACGTAATGACAATGAACGTAGGTAAGATGCTGAACCAGGGATTTGAAGTAACATTGGGCGGTATCCCGGTGTCTACTAAAAACTTCCAGTGGACTTCCGACCTGAACTTTGCGACCCTGAAAAACAGGATTCTGTCGCTGGGCGGTCAGCAGTTTATCCCGGCTGGCTCCCGTCAGCGGATTGAAGTAGGTATGCCGTTCGGATCCTGGTATATGCCTGTTTGGACAGGTGTAGATCCTGCTACCGGTGCTGCTACCTGGGAAGGCGCTGATGGAAAACCAACTACTGATTACAACTCAGCGGTTAGAAAATATGTGGGTCAGGCGCTGCCTAAAATTACCGGCGGTTTCACCAACAAATTTTCCTATAAAGACTTCGACCTGTCTGTATTCATCACTTTCAGTGCAGGAAACAAGGCATATAACTATAACCGTTCCTTCCTGGAAAGCGATGGTAACAACACTACCGGCAACCAGGCGAAAGATGCCGGCAGCCACTGGGAAAAACCAGGCGATATTGCCGACAGGCCTAAAGTTATCTGGGGTAATGGTACCAACTCCAATGCGTCGTCAACACGCTACCTGGAAGATATTTCTTACGTAAGGCTGAGAAACCTGTCATTAGGTTACAACCTTCCGAAAAGCACTTTGAGCAGGCTGAAAATGCAGGGCTTGAGAGTGTATGCGCAGGCAGAGAACTTATTTACGCTGACAGGATATAAAGGATGGGATCCGGATATGAGTACCAACCCGATTTCTCCAACCAGTACTGCGTCTCCGGCTACTACCAATGCCGGAACCGATTTTTATCGTTATCCTACTTCAAGGGTGATCACGTTTGGTATCAGTGTGGGACTGTAAAGAAGTAACATCAAAAATTTAACTTAATTATGAAATATACAAAACTCTCCATATTAGCATTGGCTGCCGCTGGTTTGTTTTCAGCTTGTTCCAAGCTGGATCAGAATCCGCAGTCCTCACTGAATGAAGGTGATGCGGTAACTGAAGGGAATGCGCGTATCCTGGCAAACGGGATGTATGAGCGTATGCAGACGTTGGAATATTATGGCCGTGACTTTATGATAGTAACTGACCTGGGCGGTAATGATATGAAGATCACTTCCCAGAACTCCAACAGGTTCATTACAGAGTTCCAACTGAACTATACGCCATTAGTGGCGCCGCAAACCAATACTTTTCTGAATGCTTACCGGGTGGTAAACCAGGCGAATGTGCTGATTGACAAATTGCCTGAAACAGAAAAGACCGGTACTATCCGCGGGGAAGCGTATTTCCTGCGTGCATTGGCCAACTTCGACCTGGCCAGAAGATATACCAGGCCTTATACCAATGTGGGAGCAAAGGTGAATGATCCCAACACTGGGATTACCCTGGTAGCCAAGGCAGTGGATGCACCCGGTACATTCAAACCTGGCCGCAGTACACTTGCAGAAACATATGCATCTATCATCAGCGATCTGAAGGTAGCACAGCAAACCGCTCCTGCCGGTAAATCTGAGAACAAATCCGCCAATATTTTTAATGCTACAAAAGATGCGGCTACTGCATTGCTCAGCCGGGCTTACCTGTATAAGGGCGATTGGCAGCTGGTAATCGACGAAGCGGATAAACTGATTGGTAAGTATCCTTTGTACGAAGCGTCCGAAGTGGCGAAAGCATTCAACCTGGATGCTGCCGGTTCCGAGGAGATCTTTTCCCTGCGTTTCCTGACTCCTGATGGAGGTGGTTCCAATAACTTTGGCTATATGTATGTTCCGGCTAAATTAGGCGGATATGGCGATATAAGGCTGACTGATGGCTTTATGGATTTACTGGATCCGAAGGATGTGCGTAATGAACTGGTTGAAAATCTTGATGGCAGCAATTACCTGATGAAGTTTTCAGGTAATGAAGCTACTGGTCAGGTGGGTCTTGTGAATGTAAAGATTCTGAGGATCAGTGAAGTGCTGCTGAATCGTGCCGAAGCATATGCTGAGTTAGGCAACCTTCAGAAAGCAACGGATGATGTGAATATGTTGAGGGCTAAGCGTGGCCTGGATCCGTTTACGGATGTGGCTAACATTAAAGCTGAAATCGTTAAACAGAGAAGACTGGAGCTGGTGGGTGAAGGTTTTGGCATGACTGATCTGTTCCGGAAGAACGGGCAGCGTAATATTAAAGATGCTAACGCACTGAGCACAAGGATTACAGAAGCAAATGATTTCCGCGTGGCTTTCCCTATTCCACAGGCCGAAATGGATGCGAATCCTAACATGGTGCAGAACCAGGGATATGCTAATTAATATTATCAGGATATAATGAAAAAGGTGTCTTCATCGTGAGGACACCTTTTCATTATATAATAATGCTGGATAAGAAAAAATAGTGAAAAGATTATCGGGAGACTTATTTTGAGACGATAAGAGGGAAATGGCGCTGGCAGTGAACATTCATTACGATAAACATATTATCAGTTCCGCTTCCCGAATACTAATAGATAAGTATTACTGGCGTCACTGAAAGCTTTAATTAAGTCAAATATACAATTGATAATAAGGCAACTATATATATAATTATTGAAAAGTTTGGGAAGGCAGAAATGGAGGTCATCGGGGATACACAACCGGAATATAAATTTTAAAAAAAATGCGTGTTTAATCTCAGTATTTTTAAATTTCCTATATTGCAGAAGAATTTAAACAAAATTTAACAAATACAGACCGCAGTAAACAAAATCTAAAACAACAAATCTGAATTAGTTGGTGCTTATGATTTAACTACCATTTCAATCTATTAACGGAAATAGTTGCTGATATGCTTTCAGAAAGAACATAGAAGGAACAGGAATTTGCTTTTGAGAAATACCGGACGACGGGCCATGAGAAAAAACGGAATTACGGAATTAACCTTGGGATAAATAAATACAGCACTCCCATTTTTATTAGTTAACTGACAATATCTTTCAAATCTAAATTGCTTATGAAAAGAGGACTACTCTTATGGTTACTAATGGCCATCGGTGTCGTGCATGCCTATGCACAAACAAAATTAATCAGCGGCAAGGTTACGGATGCCAAAGACGGTTCCGGACTCCCTGGTGTATCAGTCGGAATTAAAGGTACAGGTAAAGGTGCTTTAACCACCAACGACGGATCTTTCAAACTGGAAGCTCCTGCAGGCTCCGTGCTTGTTTTTTCATTTATAGGATATGCGAGCAAGGAAGTACCGGTTGGTTCTGAGAACACGATCAATATAGCACTTGGTGCGGACAATAAAGACCTCAGCGAGGTAGTAGTAACTGCACTGGGTATTAAACGTGAAAAGCGCACCTTAGGATATGCAAACCAGGAAGTAAAAGGTGATGACATCGTGCAGACCAAGGAAGTAAACTTCCTGAATGGGTTACAAGGTAAAGTAGCCGGTGTACAGATCAATAACACTTCCGGTATGCCGGGTGGAGGTACCCGTATTGTAATACGTGGTAATTCATCTTTAACAGGCAACAACCAACCATTATTCGTTGTGGATGGTAATCCTATCAGTAACGATCAGATTGGTGCGGGTGATGACGATCCGGTGCGTGCAGGAGGTACAACTGCCAACAGGGGTATTGATATTGATCCAAATATCATTGAATCAGTAAACATTCTCCGTGGGGCTTCTGCTACCGCCTTGTATGGATCAAGAGCTTCCGGTGGGGCAGTGATCATTACTACCAAAAAAGGTGCTAAAGGAAGAAGCTTTAACCTGAGCGTAAATTCCAGTACCACTTTTGATAAAGCAATTTTGCCTGAGTTTCAAAACCAGTGGTCACAAGGTAATAATGGATTGTTTACCGGAGAAACTACTTCCTCCTGGGGCGCGAAAATGGATACCCTCAAAATTGATGGTAAGCCAGCTACCAAATATGATCCGCGTGACATGTTCTTCAAAACAGGAACCACCCTCGATAATAGTTTGAGCCTGAACGGAAGTACTGATAAATCCAATTACCTGTTTTCTTATTCTTCGTTAAGACAGGAAGGTGTTGCTCCCAACACAGATTATTACAGAAATTCCTTCTATGCCAATTTCTCTACTAATTTAACAGATAAGTTAAAAGTAACTGCTGGTCTGAATTACATTGATTCCCGTAATCACAGGTTAACAGAAGGTAACTCGTTCTCCGGTTATTTATCCAGTCTCTACTTTGAGCCTATTAGCTTTAACCCGTTGCCTTATAAGGATCCTTTAACAAAGGAACAAAACTTATATGCTTCCGCGAGTACTAACAACCCGTTCTGGGCTGCTGATAACATAGGTTTGGAACTGGATGTACGCCGCTTTATTCCTAATGTAAGTATTGAATACTCTCCATTGAACTGGTTAACACTGACTGAAAGACTGGGCGCGGATGTTTATACAGAAAAGCGTTTGTACCAGGAAGCCATCGGATCAGTGGGTAATTTCCCTAATGGACGTATGTACAATGAAACCGTTAACAGCCAGCAGATAAACCACGATTTTTATGCTACTGCGCGTAAGAATTTCGATAAGTTCGATCTGACCGTTATGTTAGGTAACAATATCATTTCAGAGTATTATACTGATGAGTTTACGAAAGGTATTGGTCTTTCTGTGGAAGATTTTTATGACATCTCCAATGCAGAATCAGTTTCCTCTAAAATGACTTATTATAATAGAAGAAGGGTTAGTGTGTATGCACAGGCAATTTTGGAATATAACAGAATGCTGTCGTTAACATTAACCGGAAGAAATGACTGGTCTTCTTCCCTGCCGTTCGGAAATAATTCTTATTTCTATCCATCTGCCACTGCAGCATTCATCTTCTCTGAACTGCCAGGTTTGAAAGACAGCAAGGTGTTATCCTTTGGTAAGTTAAGAGTGGGATATACCGGTATCGGTAATGATGCTCCTCCTTACAGGGTAAAGACACCGTTCCTCAAAACCTCTATCTCAGATGCTTTGGACGGAACTGTTATCATACCATTTAATGGAGTAAACGCATTCTCTCAAAACAATGTGCTTGGTAATCCCGGTCTGAAACCTGAAAGCATCAAAGAATTTGAAGTTGGTTTGGAATCTAAATGGTTTGGTAACCGTATTGGATTAGAAGTAAGCTACTACAATAAAATCAGCCGCGATCTGATCTATACATCTGAAGTTTCTGCTGCTTCTGGTTTTAATTCCGCTATTATCAATGCGGGTAAGATCACCAACAAAGGGGTGGAAGTTACTTTAACGGGCAGCCCTGTACAAACAAGGAACTTTAACTGGAACATTGCGGTGAACTACTCCAGGAACAAAAGTATGATCAACGAACTGTCTGAAGGTGTTGACCGTATTCAAATCGGCGGCTTTACTTCTCCGGGTATATTCCTCATCGCAGGTCAGCCTTATGGTTCCATTGTTGGCTCCCAGCAGGCAAGATACTCCACAGGACAAAAGTTGATAGATGAGAAAGGTTATCCAGTGCTGGATCAAACCGGAGATGCTAACATTGGAAATATACAACCAAGATGGATTGGTGGCGTAACCAACACATTGTCTTACAAAGGTATCGACCTGTCGTTCACATTTGATGGTCGTTTTGGTGGAGACATCCTCAATTTTGATGAATACTATTTAACAGGTTCCGGACAAAGTGTACGAACCAATAACAGAGAAGGAACCACTATACTTGATGGTGTAACCGCTGATGGCAAACCCAATACAGTAGCTATTAAAACGGACCAGGTTTATTACAGAAACTATTGGAGAACTATGTTCGAAAACGTAGTACAGGATGGAACCTTTGTGAAATTGAGAAATGTAACCGTTGCTTATTCCTTACCATCAAAATTGTTAGGAAAAACTTTTATTAAAGGAGCAACTATTTCTGTTGCAGGTAGGAATCTCTGGTTATATGCACCAAACTTTACCGGATCTGATCCCGAGTTGAGTTTATATGGCTCAGGCGATAACTCCGCAGGTGGTATGGTGAACTTCGTATCTCCTTCTACCAGATCTTATAATGCAACCGTGAAATTAACTTTCTAAACTGAGTAATGATGAACAAAAAGATAATTATATCCATATTAGCAGGGGGCATTTTATTATCCGGTGCAGGATGCAAAAAGTTCCTCGATGTAAATGATGATCCGGCCAGTGCTACCAAAGTGAGTGATGCGCTTTTATTATCCGGAGTTGAACTTAATACCGCCTTTGCTATTACAGGTGGTTACCCGGCCAGAACCAGTACTTTCTGGACACAGCAACTGGCTTATAACCAGGCAGGTCCCGATTGGGATTCTTATGCAGTAACTTCATCAGATGTAAATAATACCTGGGCGTTTGATATGTATCCTGCAGTGCTGCAGAATCTGAAAACACTGGAAAGCCAGGCTAATACCGCCGGACATAAACATTATGAAGCAATTGCCAAAATATTGATTGCCTATAACCTGGCGGTGACCACAGATGTATGGAATGATATTCCTTATTCCAAAGCCTTCGGTGGATTTGATAACCTGAAGCCTTCATATGATTCGCAGAAAGACATCTATGCGGCCATTGGTGGTTTGCTGGATGCTGCAATCGGTTTGTTAGGGCAGGAAGATAACACTATTGTCCCTGATGCGAAAGACCTGATTTATGGGGGCGACATCGACAAATGGACTTCATTCGCTTATTTCCTGAAAGCCCGTTATGCGCTTCGCTTAAGTTATGCACCAGACCATACCGAGAAAGCACAGGCAACCCTGGCGTTGACTGCTATTACTAAGGCTTTCCCGGATGAAACCGGAAATGCTGCTTTTCAGTTTGCCACTGGAGCAGGTGCTGAATCACCCTGGTATCAATTTGTACAAAACTGGGGAAACGTTGTTTCTTCCAGTACCTTTATTAACTTCCTGAAAGCTAAGAATGATCCGCGTTTAGCTGTAGTGGCAGATACAATTGCCGGCGGCCAGTATGTTGGAAGGGTAATAGGCGCTTCACTTACAAGCCCGGCAAAAAGCGTTTCAGCGGTTGGTAAATTATTTAATGCAGCTGATCAGAAAATTAACCTGGGTACTTATGATGAACAACTGTTTATCAAAGCAGAAGCTACGTATCTCGCCAACAAAAATGATATTGCAACAGCGCAATCCATTCTGAAAGAAGCGGTGGAAGCGACTATGAAAAGATTTGGTTTAAATCCGACAAGCGCAGCTGTACAGAATTATATTAAAGCTAACTGTACACTTACTGCTGCCAACGCCTACGAAGTGATCATGTATGAAAAATACATCTCCAATTTTGAATCAGTGGAAGCGTATAATGACTGGCGCAGAACAAATTTTCCTAAGCTTACAGTAGTACAGAATGCTTATCTGGGAATGACTACTATTCCCCGCAGGTGGCTGTACCCGGCTTCTGAAAATAACACCAATAAACAACCACAACAACCCGGTTTAATGACCGATCGTGTTTGGTGGGATGCAAAACCATAATCTGCAATTCATTTAAATAAAAAAGAACGGCCTTCGCTTTTGTGAAGGCCGTTCTTATATCATTTAAATACCAGGAAAGATTATGCTGTTTAACGCTTTCTATGGAATTGTTTTTGCCTGGTAACTGTTCCCCAAAACCTAAAACGCATTTCAGGAGTACAGCCTGTCTGTAATAAAAAACAGCTCACTGATAATATCCAGTGAGCTGTTTTTTTATAAAGATAAACAACTTACTTCAACACTTCCTGCAGCTTCGCTTCCAGCGCAGGACCTCTCAGGTTGGAAGCAATCACTTTTCCCTGCGGATCCAGTAAGAAATTAGTTGGAATGGCATTGAGGCCATACAACGGCACCACCGCGGAATCCCAGAATTTGAGATCGCTTACATGATTCCAGGCCAGGCCGTCTGCTTTGATAGCTTCCTGCCATTTGTCTTTTGTTTTATCCAGTGATACGCCAAGGATCGTGAAATTCTTTCCTTTGTATTGCTGGTATGCTTTTACCACGTTAGGGTTTTCCTGGCGGCAGGGACCGCACCAGCTGGCCCAGAAATCCACCAGTACATATTTACCGCGGAAAGAACTAAGACTGATCATTTTGCCGGATGGATCCGGAAGCGTAAAGTCGGGAGCTACCTGTCCTACTTTCACAGCAGATGGTTCCTCTCCACCTGCAGCATCGCCGCCACCCTGGTTCTTTTCCAGTTCCAGGATCTTATCGGTCATGCTTTTTACCAGCGTGTTTTTAGGGAAACGGGTAGCCAGATTGGTGATCACCTGTTTGTGCGCCACAATTTCTTCCCCGCTTCTCACCTGGCTGATAGCAAATACTGCTGTAGCAGGATTTTTTGTTTTATCAGCCATCAGGAAAAAGCCGTTTTCAAATTCTTTTTCTTTTTTCTGGAAGGCGGCTACCTTTGGCTGGAACGCGCTGTCGGGCAATATGGCGTGCAGACTGTCCAGGCTACGCATTTCTTCTGTGAGTGCAATAGACTGTTTGCTGATGTCGCTCATAAACTGTTGCAGTTCGGCTGTTGGTTCAGAACCACTGATCTTTACATCTTCCAGTTTATCTACATCTCCATCTATTTTCATATCGCCGGCATCGAGTGCGAGCAATATAAATTTGCCATTTTCAAAGCGTACCCGGTACAGGCCCTGTTCGGCCACCATTCCTTTCAGCGTGAATTTTCCACTGGCATCTTTTACATTGGTAGAATCCACCACTTTTACATTATCCAGTGTCAGTTCTTCCAGTAATACCGCACCCAGTGGTAAATTATTCAGGTGTCCTTCTATTTTAAATTCTCCTTTTTCCGTTTGCCCGGCGCATCCTGCAAGGAAAGCAGCGGCGGAAACCCATAATAAGTATTTTTTCATGCTACTATTTTTTGAACATTCATCTGAGATAACTCTCAAGATAGGCTAAATATTTTCAATGAAATTTAGCCTTTCAGCTTCTCAGCCAGTAATTCGTTGGTAAGCCGGGGATCTGCCTTGCCCTTGGATAACTTCATTACCTCTCCTACAAACAGCGACATGAGCCCTTTTTTGCCGCCTTTAAAAGCAGCCACTTTATCAGGATATTTAGCCAGTACTTCATCAATGATGGGAGAAATATTATCGGCGTTATTATCTTGTAATAAATTCAGGCGGGTGGCAATATCCATCGGATGATCCGCAGGCGCCTGGATCATTTCCGGCAAAATACGGGATGACGCAATGGAAAAACTTACTTTGCCGGCGTCTGTAAGGGTGATCAGCGCAGCCAATGCCTGCGGTGTTACCGGGAAATGGCCTATTTCTGCGGAATGCTCATTCAGCCAGGATTTAACAGGCCCCAGCATCCAGTTGGCTGCTGCTTTGTATTGTGAAGTAACGGCAATAAGGCTTTCGTAGTAATCTGCGGTAGATTTATCATCACAGATGACGCGCGCATCATATTCAGGCAACCCAAAATCGGCCGTGTACTTACGGATGAGTTCTTCCGGCAATGCAGGCAGCGTAGCGCGTACACTGTCAATAAATTCTTCGGTTAGCTTAAATGGCGCCAGGTCCGGTTCCGGGAAATAGCGGTAATCGTTGGCTTCTTCCTTGGAACGAAGCGAAAAAGAGCTGCCATTGGAGGCGTCGAAACTACGTGTTTCCTGTACCAGGGTACCGCCGGCTTCTATCAGGTCAATCTGTCTTTTTACTTCATTATCAATGGCCCGCTTTACGTTGCGGATGGAGTTCATATTTTTTACTTCCACCTTTGTACCCAGGGTGGTGCTGCCTTTCAGACGAACTGAAATGTTGGCGTCGCAGCGCATGCTGCCTTCTTCCATATTACCGTCACAAACGCCAAGGTAACGTACCAGGCGGCGCATTTCGGTGAGATAGGCGTATGCTTCCTCACTGTTATGCATGTCCGGCTCAGTTACTATTTCCACGAGGGGTACGCCGGCACGGTTCAGATCTACATAGCTGTTGTGAGGATCCTGGTCGTGCAGCAGTTTACCGGCATCTTCTTCAAGGTGAATACGGTTTAACTGCACATTGCGGGAGCCGGCGTCTGTAATAATGCTGATATAGCCTCCTTTACAGATGGGCGCTGTATGTTGTGATACCTGGTATCCTTTGGGAAGATCGGGATAAAAGTAATTTTTACGGGCAAAATAGTTGTCCTTTTCAATTTCACAGTGACAGGCAAGCCCCAGCTTAATAGCATATTCGGCTGCTTTGCGGTTCATCCGGGGCAAAGTACCCGGGTGCCCCATTGTAATTGGACTGATATGCGTATTGGGAGCGCCGCCAAAAGCTGCGCTGTCGCTGCAGAATAATTTACTTTCGGTAAGCAGCTGGGCATGCACTTCCAGCCCGATCACTGTTTCATATTTGCTGTATATATCGCTCATTTTCCGTACTGATTCCCACAAATATATTCAAATAATACCGTGATTTCAGGCTATTTGGTGCCAATAAATCCCTAAATTGAGATACACATCAAAATTTCTTCCCTATGATCAGCAAGGCCCAGGCAAGTCAGCTTTACCAGGCGCAACAGGCTTATTTCGATTCAGGCGCCACATTGTCGTATTCCTTCCGGAAAACGCAGTTAAAGCGCCTGAAAAGCGGGATCAAAAAGTATGAAGATAAAATTACCGCCGCCCTGCATGCCGATCTGCATAAGCATCCGCTGGAAGCTTATGGTAGTGAAATAGGATTTTTGTATGAAGAAATCAGCTATATCCTGGAAGGTTTGAAACAGTGGATGGAACCGGAGCTGGTCACTTCTCCCTTTGTAACCTATCCGAGCAGCAGCCGGGTGTATAAGCAGCCGCTGGGACT